>CABPXX010000138.1 GCA_902461475.1 uncultured Eubacteriales bacterium
CCATGGCCGCCGGTCTGGCCCAGCTGCGCTATCTCCACGACCATCCCCAGGTGTACACCCACATCAACGACATGGGAGCCTCGCTGGCCCAGGACATGGGCAAGCTGTGTGAGACCTCCCCGGTGCCTGTGGCCATCAACCAGGTGGGCTCCCTCCTCTCCCCCTTCTTCACTCCCACCGAGGTGTCAACCTTTGTGGATGCCAAGGGCAGTGACGTGGGGATGTACGCCCGCTACTTTGGCGAGATGCTCCAGCGGGGCATCTACCTGGCCCCCGCCCAGTTCGAGGCCATGTTCCTCTCGGACGCCCACAGCGGGGAGGATTTGACCGCCACCCTGGAGGCCTTCCAGCAGACCCTGGAGGCCCTGTCCCACTAAGATTCGGAGGTAACGATATGAAAGAAATTATCCTGCTCAAGCAGGGCGAAATGGTGCTCAAGGGCCTCAACCGCCGGGCCTTTGAGGAGAAGCTCATGGGCAACGCCAAGCGGCGGCTGAAAAAGTACGGCTCCTTCAAGGTGTACACCCGCCAGTCCACCACCTACATTGAGCCCCAGGACGAGTTCTGCGACTTTGAAGGGGCCTGGGAGGCCATGGGCAAGCTGTTCGGCGTGGCGGGCCTGTGCCGGGCCCGGGCCTGTGCCAAGGACAAGGACGCCATTCTGGAGTGCGTCAAGGAGTATCTGGGGGACCAGCTGGCCATGGCCCGCTCCTTCAAGGTGGAGACCAAGCGGGCGGACAAGACCTTCCCCATGACCTCCATCCAGCTGTCCCAGTACGTGGGCGGCGAGCTCCACGACGCCTACCCCCACCTGATTGCCGACATGCATAATCCCCAGTTCACCGTCCACGTGGAGGTGCGGGACTTTGACGCCTTTGTCCACGCCAACCCCACCGAGGGTTCCGGTGGTCTGCCCATCGGCGTGGGTGGCCGTGCCCTGTCCCTCCTGTCCGGCGGCATCGACTCCCCCGTGGCCTCCTGGATGATCGCCAAGCGGGGCGTCATTGTGGACATGATCCACTTCTACTCCTACCCCTACACCTCCCCCGAGGCCAAGGAGAAGGTGCTGGACCTGGCCCGGCTGCTGGTGCCCTACACCGGTAAGACCTGCGTGCATGTGGTGCCCTTCACCAAAATTCAGGAGGAGCTGCGCCGCTCCTGCCCTGAGAACCTGTTCACCATCCTCATGCGCCGCTTCATGATGCGCATTGCCTGCCGGGTGGCGGAGAAAAACGGCATCCAGGCTCTGGTCACCGGCGAGTCCGTGGGCCAGGTGGCCAGCCAGACCCTGGAGGCCATGGCCTGCACCAACGCCGTGTGCACCGTGCCCGTGCTGCGCCCGGTGGTGGGCATGGATAAGGAGGAGATCGTGCGCATTTCCCGCAAGATCGGCACCTTTGAGACCTCCATCCTCCCCTATGAGGACTGCTGCACCGTGTTCACCCCCAAGCACCCCCGCACCAAGCCGAAGGTGGAGGAGCTGGTGGAGGCCGAGCAGAACCTGGACATTGACGCCCTGGTGGAGGAAGCCGTGGCGGGCATTGAGCGAGTGCTGCTGGATTTCTAAGCGCCATAGCAAAAAGGAGCGTATCTCATGGACGTTAGTTTAACTGCAAAACTCAAGAACTTTTCCGAGTTTTACAGCCTGTATCGTGATGGCGACGAGAGGAAGCTGTATCAAGGTAAGTCTCTTTTATTCCATGCCATATCCAACAACGATCCGGACAGTAGATATGAAATTAGTATTTTTTTGCTCAAAAAAGGTTCTGACGCCAGGGAGACAAACGCCTCCAATGAAACGCTGCTACACATTTTGCTCTCCAGAGCACACCATAATCTGGCGCAAACAGTAATTTTGTGCAGGGAATTGATGGCAAGAGGGGCAGATGTCAATCATTTAGACAACAAAGGAAGATCTACCTTTCAGTACATTCTCAACACTAAGTATACCGATGATGAACTAGAGCCGTTGTACGATCTTTGGTTTGCACAAGAAAGCCTACGCTTGGATACTCCCAACGCATGGGGTAAAACATTGTTACAGCTGGCACAGATGTTGCCGTTCAGGCAGCAATTGGTGGAACGAATGCAGGATTACCAGCGAAAGCACCGCTTTAGCTGATTTTTTGAAGCCGTCAGTTCCCTAGTACAACGGAGATGACAGCATGGCAAACAGGAGCGCCGCAGTGCGGCGCTCCTGTTCTTATATCTCTATGTAGTTTTAGTGAATGTCCAGCACGTCGGTGCCGTGCTCCACCTGGCTCTCCGTCACTAGGTGGCAGGTGTCGAAGTCGTCCACGTTGCCCACCACCAAGGGGGTAATGGTGCGGTAGCCGGCCTCCTGGATGGCCTTGCGGTCCATGGTGCCAATGAGGTCGCCGCAATACACCTTGTCATGGTCAGGCTACACAGCGAAGCCGTTCCCACCTGGGACATTGGGATAAACTTACCCGTGAGGGGGCTGTCCATCTCCCATCTTCCCGCCACAGTGTTGCTTGCTTTCGCTTTCGCTTTTGCTTTTTCAGTTTCGCCCCCCACTCACCAATAACAATGCGACACAAGCCAACAGAAACAGGTCCATTTATTTCAGATCTTTCAATATAAGTTCTATTTTCATTTACTTTTCATGCGCCATTTATTTATTTCTTTGCAACATGACATTTACCAAGACCGAATCAATCCCCCTCCAATACATATTTCCTTCACCGTACATCTCAATTTTTAAGTCCGTAACTCCGGTGATATCCACTTCTATCTCATATGGTTTGGTCTTGCTATCAATTCCGGTTTTCTCGTAAAGTAGCACTCCATCTCCATAAATTCTGAACATTCCTTTACACTTAGAGCCTTTATCATCTTCTAAAATAATACCCGTTGCCGTTAATGTATTATATTTGGCTCCAATATCCCAAATATGATAGCCATCGAAAGTCGATGCATCTGACGTTGACATATATCCCCTTACACCTGAATAATATGTGTTTCCAAGCGTATCTGTAACCTCATCTGTAAAGACATCTATCGTTCCCTCAAAATAGGGGGTTAAAGTCGTCAAATCTACTGGGACACAAGCCACATATATATCTTTCTCGTTCATTAGTTGTTGATCTCCCGGTAAAACAGTCAACGCATTATTTATAATAGATAACGCAGCCTCATATCCACTATTTTTATATGCCGCTTCTGCCTCTTGAGTTACTTCATCAATGTATCGTTGTGAAAACACACTGTACTGTTCGAAGTACTGTGGATTATCTGATAGATCATTCGAATTCATATACTGCAGTGCACCCTTATTGTCATTTTTCTCTTCAAATTCAGACAATTGGTTTTTATATATTGTATTTTCATACTCATACTCATTCTCATACTCATTTTCATATTTTGTACCATCGGATTGATCTGTTCTGGAAATTTTAGAAATGCTCTCCGGAGAAAACTTCATATCAGAAAATTCCACAGGATCCGAAGAAATAAAGCTGTATGCCATGTATAATACTACAATAACTACAATAAAGATGAAAAGTTTTCTCAAGCTTTCCCCAACCTGAGTAGCAATAAAAGCGCTAATGACTGCTATAAATAGGGGAAGAAATAAATTTTCCAGCATATAATATGATTCTCCTCTCTTTAGTATTACCTATCTCAGAATCTGAATGTACGCTTAAAAATACTCCATTCAGTGACAGAGAATATCTGAAAAAGGATATAGAATCGCCACAGATGCTGATCATACTCTAGTTGACAGTAGTGTCTTCACAGCGTTGACATAAACTTTTCAATCCACTCATGTTTTCTTATCTATTTCTCCATAGAATATCTAACTATATAAATTCACGTCTATAATAATGCCACATTTACCACTTTATTTCAATGCATTTTCAGATACAAAAACTCCCAAAGAAGAAGACGGTGCAGCCCCCCATGGGTCTGTACCGTCGTTTCTCACTCGCTGTCCTGGGTCCGCCAATACCCCTGAGCATTCCGCTCCAGCAGCCCCTCCCCCACCAGGTCCCGGCGAAGGGTGCACACGTCGTCATGGTACCGGGCCAAAATAGCGTTTACCTCTGGCTCAGGGTAGATGCGTTTTGGCTCGAACTGCTCCACCAAAGCCTGGAGCACAATGCGCTCCTTTTTGCGCTGGGCGGGGATGGTTTTCAGCCGTCCGTCCTGGAAAAAGGAGTCCAGGACGTGCTGGCGGTACGCCTCGTCCCGCCGGGCTTGGAGGTCCGCCTCCTCCGACTCCTCCTGCACAATGTCCAGGATCGTCGTATCAAACAAATCCCGGTTCAAGGCGTACATGGTGTAATACTGGCTCTTGTAAGAGGACACCGCCCCGGCCTGGGCCAGCTTTTTCAGGTGGAAGGACACCGTGGCGGCGGTGAGGCCCAGCCGCTGGGCCAGGCGCCCCCCCACCCATTGTGCTCCAGGGGGGTGGGGGGGGCCCCCAGCCGGGGCCCCAGCCGCTCCACATACATGTCCTCCACCGCCAGAGATTTCAGAATTTGCAGCCGGGACTTGTCCGCCAGGCACTTAAACAGGCCGATGGCCTCGGTTTCCGTCATGCCTTCGCCCCCCAGATGGCCCGGAAGGTGCAGCCCACGTCCTCCGCTGCCTCCAGCTTCAACCGCTCCAGATGGGCGGCGATTTCATCCCCCCGGGCCGCTGCCTTCTCCCGGGACTCCACCCAATGGGTGGGAATCTCCTCCAGCTTTTTGAGGAAAAAGGCCTCCACCCCCTGGGAATTATAAGGGCACTGAAAAAGTCAGATCTACATGGGTAGGTCTGGCTTTTTTGGCGCAAA
>CABPXX010000139.1 GCA_902461475.1 uncultured Eubacteriales bacterium
CCGCACCGTAGCCGTCATCACCACTTACATTAGTAATTATATCTTCCCCAGCATTCTGCGGGAGATTGAGACGGTGCTGGCCGCCAACAACTGCGCCCTCACCCTGTACGCCACCCAGAACCTGGTGGCCAACGAGCGGAAGATCCTCACCTCCCTGCTGGACGAGCACGTGCCCGACGGCATTCTGGTGGAGGGTATCAATACGGGCCTGCCCAATCCCAACCTGGATTTGTACCAGGAGATCATGGCCCGGGGCATTCCCATGGTGTTCCTCCACGGCTACTACCGGGAGATGCCCGACTGTCTATCGGTGCTGGACGACAACTACCGGGGCGGGCGGATGCTGGTGGAGTACCTCTATAATAAGGGACACCGGGCCATCATGGGCCTGTTCAAAAACGACGACATCCAGGGCTTGCAGCGGTACTCCGGCTACCTGGAAGGGTTGCGGGACCTGGGGCTGCCCCTGGACCAGCAGCACGTGTTCTGGTACAACACCGAGACCAAGACCGACCTGCTGCAAGAGGATGAGCCCTGGGAGCAGGTGCTCAAGACCCTGGAGGGGTGCACAGCGGCGGTGTGCTACAACGATGAGGTGGCCTCCCGCCTGGTGAGCATCCTGGTCCAGCGGGGCAAACGGGTGCCCCAGGACGTGGCCGTGGTGAGCTTCGACAACAGCGCCTACAGCCAGCTGGCCCCCGTGCCCATCACCTCCCTGTCCCACGGCACCTACAACGTGGGCCAGATGGCCGCCCAACTGCTGGTGGATTTATTCCACGGCAAGAAGGGGGAGTCCATGGTGGCGCCCTGGGAGCTGGTGGAGCGGCAGAGCAGCTAAACAGCTACCAGCGGAAAAATTTGTTTTACATCAACAGAAAAAACGGCGCATACGCGCCGTTTTTTCTGAATTTCGCCTGTGATCCCATGTGAAAGGAGATCCCCTATGTTCTACCACGCCTCCCAGACCCCAGGCATTGACGTGCTTCAACCCCGGGTGTCCAACCACCACGTTCCCCTCATTTACTTCTCCAAAAAACGGGAGAATGTGCTGGTGTACCTGAATAACGCCATCGAAAAGTACTGCCGGGAGACGGGATTTGTCCACCACGGCCCCTGGCAGAAGTGGGCCCCCTATGGCTTTGACCAGCGGGGCAGGCTTCAATTCCAGGAATACTACCCCAACGCCCTGGTGGACACCTACCAGGGGGTGTCCGGGTACATCTATGGGGTGGAGACGCTGGAGCCCTGCGACTTCCCCCTGGAGATTCCAGACGCCGCCGTGTCCGACGTCCCCGTCCCGGTGGCGACCTGCGAGTTTGTCCCCGATGCCCTGGAGGCCATGTCGCAGGCGGAGCGGGAGAGGCTCATCTCCATTTTGCGCTATGAGCAGCTCTCCCCGGAATTCCAGGCATGGAACCGCAAAACCATCCGGGAGGAGTACGAAAACGCCCAGGACCACCCGGAATACCGCCATTTTTCAGAGGGGAAATTTCATCTAAAAAAGTAAGCATAAAAAAGCGGAGAACAGGTCTGTTCTCCGCTTTTTCTTATCTTCTGGCCTCGTAGGCAAACCAGCCCTTCCGCTCCAGCTTGCGGGTGATCCGCCAGCCGTTTTGCTCCAGAGCCTGGGCCACTTCCTCCGCCCGGGAGTCAATGATGCCCGAGCACAGGAACACCCCGTCGGGGGTCAAAAACCGATGGGCTACGGCGGACAGGGGGATGATGACGTCCGCCACGATGTTGGCCAGCACCACCTGGTTTTGCCCCGGGCGCAGCTGGTCACCGAACTTCTGGTCGGCCAGGACATTGCCCGCCAGCACGGTGAGGCGGTCCTTGCCGATGCCGTTCATGGCGGCGTTTTCATAGGCCACATCCACCGCCTTGGGGTCAATGTCCACCCCCACGGCGTGCTCTGCCCCCAGTCCCAGGGCAGCAATGGCCAGAATGCCGGAGCCGCAGCCCAGGTCCAGCAGCTTCTCACCGCCGTGGATGTGCTGCTCCATCAGCTCCAGACACAGCTGAGTGGTGGGGTGGGAGCCAGTGCCGAAGGTGAGGCCGGGATTCAGGTACAGGGGCACCCGGCCATCGGGGATGGGCTGGCCCTTCATCCACTCGGGGACGATGTACACCCGCTGACCCACCGGAATGGGCTGATAGTACTTCTGCCAGGAGGTGGCCCAGTCCTCCTCCCGCAGCGAGACGGTCTGGGGCTCGTACTGCTCCAGGCCCCGGAGGGCGGCTCTCATCTGGGCCTCTCCCTCTTCATTGTCAGGGACATAGAACTTCACCCGGCTGGCCCCCTTCATGTGGCGGGCCAAATCCTCGTCTACATAGTCCCAATATTGGCGGTTTTGCTCCAAAAACTTGAGGAATTCGCCCTCTTCCTCCACCACCAGCCCGGTCATGCCGTTGCCGGTGAGGGTGTCGCACACCCGGTCCATCTCAGAGGCCGGGACGGGGAGGGTCACTTCCAACCAGCGCTCGCTCATCCTGCGTTCTCTCCTTTGCTGCGTAGTTCCCGCAAGGTCACGTCATAGGCCTCCTGCTGGTGGGGGAGCACCGGCAGGGTCTGGGGCACCTGGGCCCCGGCACAGGTCAGCACCCGCCGCAGTACCTCGTGGGCCAGGGCGGGATTCTTCACCAGCACCGGACCGGTGAGGTGGGTGGCCATCAGATTGCCCCGGATGTACCCCTCGGGGCCCCGCTGACAGTCGTTGCCGAAGCCCATCTCCAGGCTCTCAAAGAGGGGAGTGGACACCCCGGCGGTGAGAGAGCACTTGTTCATAAAGCCCACCACCGGAGAATGTCCCGGCGGGGTGTTGGCGATGACATCGTGGGGGGTGCGCTGGCGGGTCTCAATGGTGGTGAAGTCCGCCAGACCCAACCCCTGCCACACCTTGCCCTGGGTGTCGGTGATAGACTGGCCCAGGATTTCCATGGCGTTTCCGGTGAACAGCACCACCGCCCCCCGCTCCAGGGCGGCTTTCAGGTTCTCCACCTGGGGACGAAGCCCCTCCAGGGCAAACTTCTGGGCCTGCTCGGTGCCGCAGCCCATGTAGATGAGGTGGGCGTTTGAGAGGTCGGGGTTCTCCCCAGCCACCACTTCCACCTCATGGCCCAGCGCCTCCGCCATCCGCTGGAGCACCACCAGGTTGGCGTACTCCCCATACAGGCTCATGCGCTGGGGACACAGATGCACAAATTGCAGTTTCATGTCTCTCACCCCTTACTTGTCTTCCAGCTCCACCCGGTCCAACACCTTGTCCCGGTCGGAGAAGCAGGTGACCACGTACACATCCTCATTGCCGCTGCCCTCCAGGTACTCCACCGCCTGGGGGATGCTGGCTTCCAGCACCACCTTGTCCTGGGGCACGGCGGAGCAGGCGAAGCGCAGAGCCAGGTCGTTGACGTAGCGGCCGGAGAGCACCACCCGCTGCACGTGAGGGGCGGCGAGCATGTCGAAGTCAATGTCCCACAGCCAGCTGGTCTCCCCGGTGAAATACTTCCGGGAGATGGCGTCTACCACCACCAGCACGGAGCATGACTTGTTGGTGTCCCGGATGTACCGCAGGTTGGTGTCGTAGGCCACGGAATTCTCGTGCTTGCTGGTCAGCAGGGTGCCGTGGTGCTGGCCCAGGGTAAAGCGCACCATGCGGCCGTTTTTCAGGATGTAGTTGTTGATGACCCCGGCGGCGGTGGCCTTGTCCACCCCGATCATGCGGCAGGCGGACCAGGCGGCCAGGATGTTGTACACGTTGTAGATGGAGCGGAAGGCCAGCTGAATGGGGGTGTCCCCGTCCAGCACCAGCTGTCCCGCCTCCAAATCCAGGCCCGTCACCGCAAAGTCGGGGTGGGGCCGATGGTGGTCACACTGGGTACAGCGATAGTGGCCAATGTGGTTGTAGTGGTACAGCTCGTACTCCATGGGGGCGCCGCAGGCGGGGCAGAAGGCCCCGTCGTTGTACATGCCGTGGTGTTCCTTAGTGGCTCCCGGCCATTCCTCCAGCCCAAACCACTTCACCGGGTTGCCCTGATGGGCAAAGCAGGCCACCTGGGGGTCGTCGGCGTTGAGCACCAGGGTGGTGGAGGGGTGAATGGCGGGGAGAATGGCGTCATACACCCACTGGGGGTGTCCGTTGCGGGTGAGCTGATCCCGGTAGAGGTTGGTGATGACGAAGTGGGTGGGGTGGAACCAGTGGAAGGTGTGGCGGGCATAGCGCTCGTCGCTCTCTAAGAGGAGCACGTCTCCACGCACCCGGCCTCCCAAATCGCACTGGGACAGGATGAGAGTGGTGACACCCTCAATTTGGTTGGAGCCCTCGGCGTTGTACACCACGTTCTTCCCGGCGGCCTTCAAAATGGCGGCGATCATCTCCACCGTGGAGGTCTTGCCGTTGGACCCGGTGACGGCGATGACGTAGGGGGGCAGCTTCACCCGGCCCAGCACGTCCGGGCACACCTTCAAGGCGAACTGTCCGGGCAGGGAGGAGCCCCGGCCCAGCAGTTTGCCCACCAGGCGCATGAATTTACACAGAATGATGGCTAAAAATCGTCTCATGGTACCAGCCTCTTTTCTCAGTTTGACGGGTTATGGCCCCGGTCCAGCCAGATCATCAGGGCGGCCAGGTCCGCTGGGCTCACCCCGCTGATGCGCCCCGCCTGGCCCAGGTTCAACGGCTGAATGTCGCTCAGCTTTTGCCGGGCCTCCAGCCGCAGGCCCTGGATGGCGTTGTAGTCGGTATTGGGGGGAATGGCCCGGCTCTCCAGCTTGGCCATCTCGGCCACCTGCCGTTTTT
>CABPXX010000140.1 GCA_902461475.1 uncultured Eubacteriales bacterium
AGTAGTTGGCTTGGGCGGGTGGATCTGTGGGCCTCCGCCGGAGTGGCCCGCCTCACCGTGTGGGGCATTTTCCAGCAGCTGCTGGACACCCTGCTCTTTCTCCCCACCCATGCATAACAAAACGGCGTAGGAAGCATTCAAACGCTTCCTACGCCGTTTCCTATGTCTATTTACTTCTCGGTTGCCACCAACATCTCACCGGCCCGGTAAATGTCGCCAGCGCCTACCGTGAGAATCAGGTCACCGGGCTGAGCCAGCTCCCGGAGCTTGTCGGTCACAGCCTCCAGAGTAGGGCAGAAGATGCCGCCGGGAATCTGGGCAGCCAGGTCCGCAGAAGAGATGCCCAAATCGTTGGTCTCCCGGGCGGCGTAGATCTCCGCCAACAAGGTGATATCCGGCTTTTTCAGCACCCGCACAAAGTCGTCAAAGAGTTCGTGGGTACGGGTATAGGTATGGGGCTGGAAGGCACAGATGACCCGCTTGTGCCCCAGACTCTTGGCCGAGTCCAGCAGCACCTCCAGCTCGCCGGGGTGGTGGGCGTAGTCATCGCACACCTCTGCCCCGTTGTAGTCCCCCTTGTACTCAAAGCGGCGTCCAGGCAGACGGAAGTCCCGCATGCCCTGCTCCACAGCCCAGCCGGGAACCCCCAGCACCGCAGCGGCGGCAGAGGCCGCCAGCACATTTTTCACGTTGTGCATGCCGGGGATGGACAGCTCCACGTGGGCATACACCTGATCCCGGTACACCACGTCGAAGGTGGCAAAGCCGTGGTTCATCTCCAGTTTCTCGGCGTGCACGTCGCCCTTCTCCACACCGAAGGTAATCATGGGGCGGGTCTCCCCCTCCAGAGCCTTCATGGTGTTGGCATCCTCACAGTTGGCCACGATGTACCCGCCGTCTGGCACCAGATCGGCAAAAGCCCGGAAGGAGTGCTCCACGTCCTCCAGATCCTTGAAGAAGTCCAGGTGGTCCGCCTCGATATTCAAAATCACCGCCACTGTGGGACGGAAGGAGAGGAAGGAGTTGCAGTACTCGCAGGACTCCAGAATAATGGTGTCACCCTGGCCCACCCGGTGCCCGGCCTTTAGGAGGGGCAGCGTGCCGCCGATCATCACCGTGGGGGCCAGTTGGGCAGCCATGAAGATGTGGGTGCAGATGGAGGTGGTGGTGGTCTTGCCGTGGGTGCCGGAGATGCACAGGGCATTCTTATACCCTGTCATGATGGCGCCCCAGGCCTGGGCCCGCTCGAATACGGGGATACCAGCGGACAGAGCGGCAGCGATCTCCGGGTTGTCGTTGTGTACGGCGGCGGTGCGCACCACGCAGTCCGCCCCCTCCACGCTCTCAGGCAGATGGCCAATGGTCACCGGAATGCCCAAGCTACGCAGGTGGGCCACCGTGGCGCTCTCCTGCCGATCGGAACCCGTGATGATGACTCCGTTGCCCAGCAGCACCTCGGCCAGAGAGGCCATGGAGACACCGCCAATGCCCACCAGATGGGCCCGCTTTCCCGGTTTGATATACTCATGGATGTTATTGACTGACATATGCACACCCCATATAATAAAATTATCCTAATTCTTCTGGTACTATATACTCAAAACCATTATATTATACTATGCGCCATGGAGAATGGCAACCGGATTCTTCCCTTTTTTCCGTTTTTCCACAAGGAAAGGAGCACACCATGGATTACCCCAACATCCTCCCCCCTGCCGTCGCCCACTGCTGCCGCACCCTGTGGCAGGCCGGGTTTGAAGCTTACCCCGTGGGCGGCTGCGTCCGGGACCTGCTGCTGGCCCGCACGCCCCAGGACTGGGATATCTGCACCTCTGCCCTCCCCTCACAAGTCCAAAACCTTTTCTGCCACACCGTCCCCACGGGAATTGACTACGGCACCGTAACGGTGGTGCTGGACGGGCAGGGGCTGGAGGTGACCACCTTTCGGTGTGAGGGTGGGTACCGGGATGGCCGCCGCCCCGATGCCGTGTCCTTTGTCTCCTCCCTCACCGACGACCTGTCCCGCCGGGACTTCACCGTCAACGCCATGGCCCTGGCTCCAGACGGCGCGGTCATAGACCCCTTTGGTGGACAGGCGGACCTGGAGGGCCGGGTCATCCGCTGCGTGGGAGACCCCATGCAGCGCTTCCAGGAGGACTGGTTGCGCATGTTCCGGGCCATCCGCTTTGCCGCCCAGCTGAACTTTACCCTTCACCCGGAACTGGTCCACGCCCTGGAGGAGTTGGGCCCCCAGCCCCATCACCTGCCCGCTGAGCGCATCCGCCCCGAGGTGGAGAAAACCCTGTGCGCCCCTGCTCCCCACTGGGCCAAGCTCTTCTTCTCCTCCGGACTTCTCGGCGGCCCGGAGATAGACACCTCTCCTCTCACACGCCTGTCCAATGAGCCGCTGCTCCGCTGGTCAGGGCTGGCCTCTTTGATGGCAGAGAGCGGCCACGACCCGCTCCCCCTACTCCAGCGCCTCATCCGGGACAAAAAGCTGATCGCGCCCCTATCCCGTGGCCTCACCCTATTTCGGGTGGGCCTGCCCCAAGACGCCTCCGGCTGGCGGCACGCCCTGGCCCGGTATGGTGTCCCTGCCTGTGAAGCAGGGGCTGCCATGGGTCAAGGACAGGGCCATGAGGCCCCCAGGGAACTGCTGGACCAGGTATTGGCCCAAAGGCCCTGTCTCAGTGCCAAGGAACTGGCCCTATCCGGGCGAGAGCTGGCAGCCATGGGGCTGTCGGGGCGGGACATTGGACGAGCCCAGAGGATGCTACTGGACTATGTACTGGACCACCCGGAGGAGAACACCCCGGACAAGCTCCGCCTTTTGGCAACTCAGCTCATAAAATAAGCGGACAGTGTCCTGCACTGTCCGCTTTGCTTTTGAGTTTTTACAGCATCTGACGGCTGCGGGAGATGTTCATGGTGCCATCCTGCATCTCGCCCACCCAGTCCAGGCTGCGACCGGTACCCAGGGCCACGCAGGAAATGGCGTCGTCGGCCACATAGGTCTCGATGCCGGTGTGGGATTCGATGAGCTTGTCAAAGCCCCACACCAGAGAGCCGCCGCCGGTCATGACGATGCCGTTGGTGGAGATGTCCGCCACCAGCTCGGGGGGCGTACGCTCCAGCACCCCGTGGACCGCCTCCAGAATGCGGGCGCAGGGCTCCTCGAAGGCCTCGATCATCTCGCTGGAGGTGACGGTGAACACCCGGGGCAGGCCAGTCATCAGGCAACGGCCCTTGATCTCCATGCTGACCTCCTCAGGCCGGGGGAAGACACATCCAATCTTCATCTTCAACTCCTCGGCAGTACGGTCGCCAATGAGCACATTGTGGCGCTTGCGAATGTACTTCACCACTGCCTCGCTGAAGGAGTCGCCAGCCACCTTGATGGAGGCGGACTCCACAATGCCGGACAGGGAGATGACGGCGATATCAGCGGTGCCGCCGCCGATGTCCACCACCATGTGGCCGTCGGGCTGAGTGATGTCGATGCCAGCGCCGATGGCAGCGGCCAGAGGCTCCTCAATGAGGTACACCCGGCGGGCACCAGCCTGGATGCCGGCGTCGATGACGGCGCGCTCCTCTACCTCGGTGATGCCGGAGGGCACGCAGATTACCACACGGGGCTTGAACAGGCGGATGGGGGCCACCTTGCGGATGAACTCACGGAGCATCCGCTCGGTCATATCGTAGTCGGAGATGACGCCCTCCCGCAGGGGACGGATGGCCACGATGTTTCCGGGGGTACGGCCCAGCATGTTCTGAGCGTCAGTACCCACCTTCAACAGCTTCCCAGTATTCTTATCCAGGGCCACCACGGAGGGCTCCCGCAGCACGATGCCCTTATCTTTGATATATACCAACACACTGGCTGTACCCAGGTCAATTCCAATATCCTTTGCAAACATGTTATCACCTCATAGCACTTTCCACACAATACAATGCATACTATGGAATAGTATACTGGAATACAGCCATTTTTGCAATGCACATTGCTCCACAAACTTCGACTCCATTCGCCCCCTGGTTTTATCTGAATTTCTCCCCAAAATACACCAAGCCCCCAGCTGTCCCAAATCGCAGCTGGGGGCTTACTTCTGGCTAGAAATTTCCAATGGACGCTACCTACTCTTTCTTTGGATTTTTTGACTTTGGATTCCGAAGAGAAATGACTAACTCATGGTTTCTGCAAACGCTCACACCTTGGTTTCCGCCTTGTCTGCCATCGGCATCAGGGGATTCTCCTACGTGTCTTCTGCTTACTCAAGCCTGTTTGGAACTTTCCGAGTTTCACTTCACTTTGCGCAACCCAATCATCGAAGTCTGGATGTGTGTTACCTTCTTCCTTCATATATTTCATATCGCGATATGTTTACTGAAGTAGTCGGTTCCGGTTAGTACATCGGACTCACCCTTCCTTTCTTCTTGTCTGTATTGTACTATGACTATCCATTTTTGTCAACAGTTTTTATGAAATTTTTCTAAGAAATTTGAAGCAAAAACCGTGCGACCTCAAGGCCGCACGGCGCGTACTTATTTATGGTATCCAGACCCCTCTTGGATCTTAAATGCCCGGTAAATCTGCTCCAGCAGCATCACCCGGGCCAGGTGGTGAGGGAAAGTCATGGGGGACATGGACAGGCGCAGATGGGCCTTGTCCTTCACCGTCTGGCTCATGCCGAAGGAGCCGCCCACCAGGAAGGTAATATCCGAGGCTCCCTCCACCATCCAGCTGCTTAGACGCTGGGCCAGCTGTGGGCTGTCCATGGTCTTGCCCTCAAT
>CABPXX010000141.1 GCA_902461475.1 uncultured Eubacteriales bacterium
TGAGTGGAAGAACAAGGTCGTATCTGTCAATTTCGGCGGCGTGTACATGAACGCCACCGTGTACCTCAATGGCCATGAGCTGGGCTTCCACCCCTATGGCTATACCTCTTTTGCCTTCGAGCTGCCCCAGGAGTACCTGAACTATGAGGGCGACAACGTGCTGGCCGTGAAGGTGGAGCACCAGACTCCCTCCAGCCGTTGGTATTCCGGCAGCGGTATCTACCGCTCCGTGCACCTGACCGTCACCGATCCCGTGCACGTGGACCGCAACGGTACTTACATCACCACCCCCAATCTGGCTGACAGCCAGGGCAAGGACGGCACCGTGAACGTGGTCACCACCGTGGCCAACCAGAGCGGTGAGGCCGCCAACGTGGTGGTGCGTCAGAGCATCTACGAGCTGGGCGGCGAGCAGTCCGTGGCTTCTGTCACCGGCGAGACCGTCACCGTGGACGCCAACTCCACCAAGGACGTGACCCTCACCACCAAGGTGGACAGCCCCAAGCTGTGGGACACTGACAACCCCAACCTGTACACCGCCGTCACTGAGGTGCTGGTGGATGACCAGGTGGTGGACACCTATACCACCGAGTTCGGCTTCCGCTGGCTGACTTTCAACAATGACAGCACCGGTTTCGAGCTCAACGGCGTGCCCACCAAGCTCAAGGGCGTGTGCATGCACCACGACCAGGGCGCTCTGGGCTCCGAGGCCTGGTGCCGCGCCATCGAGCGCCAGGTGGAGATTCTGAAGGAGATGGGCTGCAACGCCATCCGCGTCACCCATAACCCCGCCGCCGACGAGCTGGTGGAGATCGCCAACCGTCATGGCATCATGCTCATCGACGAGGCCTTCGATACCTGGACCAACCCCAAGAACGGCAACACTCAGGACTACTCCAAGTGGTTCAACGTGACCATCGAGGAGGGCAACAACATCCTGGGCGGCGAGACCGGCATGACCTGGGCTGAGTATGACGTGAAGGCTATGGCCGAGCGGGACAAGAACGCTCCCTCTGTCATCATGTACTCCCTGGGCAATGAGATCTTTGAGGGCCTGTCCCATGCCAACGTGTCCAACTATCCCCAGATTGCCCGGGACCTGTGCACCTGGCTGCAGGAAGTGGACACCACCCGGCCTCCCACGTTTGGCCAGAACAGCAACACGGATAGCATTGCCCAGCAGGTGGCTGCTGTGCTGAATGAGTTTGGTGGTATTACCGGTCTGAACTACGCCGGCAGCTCCCGCTATGACCAGTGGGTGAACCGCGGCCTGAAGGTGTACTACTCCGAGACCGCTTCTGCCGTCAACAGCCGCGGCGTGTATGACCGCAAAGCCAACAATAACGACGGCGGCAAGGGCGACTACCTGCTCACCTCTTACGACAAGAGCGCCGTGGGCTGGGGCGCTCTGGCCAGCGACGCCTGGTGGCGTGTGCTGGAGCGGGACACCTCCATGGGCGAGTTTGTGTGGACTGGCTTTGACTACATCGGCGAGCCCACCCCCTGGAACGGCACCGGCGCCGGTGCTGTGGGCACTTGGCCCAAGTCTCCCAAGTCCTCTTACTTTGGCATCATCGACACCAACGGTCTGCCCAAGGACAGCTACTATCTGTATCAGAGCATGTGGAACGAGGACGTGACCACCCTCCACGTGCTGCCCACCTGGAACCGCGAAGACATCGTGGTGGACGGCAACGGCAAGGTGGAAGTGGTGGTGTACTCCGACGCTCCCCAGGTGAAGGTCTACCTCAACGGTGAGGAAGTTGGCACCGCCAAGACCACCGAGACCACCACCAACGCCGGTTACACCTATCGCACCTTCACCTCCGGCACTGGTGCCTACACCCAGAACTCCGGCCACCAGAGCCTGTACGCCACCTTTATGGTGCCCTATGCCGAGGGTACTCTGGAAGTCAAGGCCTTTGACGCCGAGGGCAACCAGATCACCGACACCGAGGGCCGCAGTGTGGTGAAGACCACTTCCAGCGCCTCTCAGCTCACCCTCTCCGCTGACCGTGACTCTATCGTGGCCGACGGCGACGACCTGAGCTATGTCACCATCGACGTCAAGGACACCAACGGCAACCTGGTCAACACCGACGACGTGAACGTCCAGCTCTCCATCGAGGGCGAGGGCACCATCGTGGGCGTGGACAACGGCCGTCAGCCCGACCACACCTCTTATCAGAGCCTGTCCCGGAACGTGGGCGCTGGCCAGCTGGTGGCCATCGTGCAGTCCACCGACAAGGCTGGTGAATTCACCGTCACCGCCACCGCCGACGGCTTGAAGGCTGGCTCCGTCACCGTCACCACCACTCCTGTGGAGAATGAGGGCGGCAACAACCCCGTGGTCAGCTATGACATCTCCCGCTATCACTATGTGAAGGTGGGCAACGCTCCCGAGCTGCCCGACACCGTAGTGGTCACCTACAAGGACGGCACCACCAAGGAGCTGGGCGTGACCTGGAACGACTACAACGAGGACCTCATCCAGGAGGTTGGCGCCTTCACCATCAGCGGCGTCATCGATGAGGTGAACGTCACCACCACCGTCAACGTCAACATGCTGGACCAGGTGGCCGCTCTGCTCAACTACTCCGCCGCCGTGCGCAAGGACGGACAGATCACTCTGCCCGCTTCCCGTCCCGCCGTTCTGGCTGACGGTACCATCCTCAACGCCGAGTTCCCCGTGGAGTGGAACATTCCCGAGGACCTCAGCGCCACCGTGGGCACCAAGGTGGTGCAGGGCATCAGCCAGGTGTTCGGCGAGGAGATCACTGTCACCGCCTCCATCCGTGTGGCTGAGGGCGACGTGACCATTGGCGGCAACGTGGCTTCTGTCGCTGCTGACCTGACCCAGAGCATCCCCGAGAATCTCCAGAGCGACACCCTGGAGGCTATCCGCAACGGCTCCACCGAGGTGGACCCCAACCTGGACGGCGGCCCCAACGAGAGCACCTGGAGCAACTATGACTCCGCTCAGGCTGGCAACAAGTCTGCTTCCATTACCTTCCGCTATGATACCGCCCAGTTCCTGGGCCAGGTGGTGCTCTTCTTTGCCACCGACAGCTTCTCCGCCGCTCTGCCCTCTGACGTTCAGATGGAGGTCAGCCAGAACGGTGAGCAGTGGACCACCCTGGACATCACCAAGGGTGAGGCCACCAATCCCCACAACAACGTCACCCGCATCCGGAGTCATAGGCCCTCAGGATGCCGTGTACTTCCGCCTGACGGTCACCAACAAGGAGGGCGATCCCGCTTCCGCCGCTTCCTCTTACTGCGTCAGCCTCACCGAGGTGGAGCTGAATGTGGCTCAGACCAGCTTCCCCATCAACAGCTCTGACGCCCTCACCGGCATCACCGTCAACGGCAAGGCCTGGAACGGCAGCCAGCTGGCTGCCGGTGGATCCCCTGGAAGTGGACAACGGCAACAACGTTGCCTACACCGTCATCCCCGCCCACGACAACGTGGTGAAGATCCTCACCGAGTCTGAGGACCACGCCACCCGTGGCACCTACACCATCAACCTGGCCGTCAGCGGTTCCACCAACAACGATCCCACCGATGGAAGCCGTGACTACGACTACACCAAGACCACTGCGACTGCCGCCTCCGCTCAGGCTCAGTCCGGCAACGAGGGCCCTGTGACCTTCGCTGTGGACAACAACTCCAACACCTTCTGGCACACCAAGTGGAGCGAGTATCTGGAGAACAGCCCGGAGAAGCGCTGGATTCAGCTGGAGCTGGAGGAGGCCACCGTGCTGGACGCCCTGCGTTATCAGCCCCGTAACTCTATGGCCAACGGTATTGTCACCGAGTACCGGGTGGAAGTGAGCATGACCGGCGAGGACGGTTCCTGGACCACCGTGGCCACCGGCACTTGGGGCCACAACACCGATTGGAAGATCGCCGTGTTCAATGAGCCCGTGGAGGCCAAGTTCGTGCGTCTGTACGGCGTGCAGACCCGCGGCGGCACTGGCGACGTGGCCAACCGCTTCATGTCCTGCGCCGAGCTGCGCGTGCGCATGGCCGAGGACAAGATCGACCTGTCCGATGCCACCGTCACTCTGGAGAAGGACGTGTTCGCCTACACTGGCTCCGCCATTGAGCCCATGCCCACCGTGGTTCTGGGCGACAAGACCCTGAAGTACGGCGTGGACTACGCTGTGGACTACGCCAACAACGTGGAGCCCGGCACCGCCACCCTCACCGTGCGTGGTATCGTGGACTACTCCGGCACCGTGGAGAAGACCTTCACCATCTCCCAGGACGTGGAGCCCACTCCCGAGCCCACTGAGACTCCCGAGCCTACTCCCGAACCCACCGTGGAGCCTACTCCCGAGCCCACTCCCGAACCCACTCCTGAGCCCACTCCCGAGCCCACTCCCGAGCCCAGCGATGTGAACAAGGAGCTGCTGGAGAAGACCATCGCCTATGCCGAGACCCTGTCCACCGACGGTGTCACCGACACCGCCAAGAAGGCCTTCGAGGACGCTCTGGACAACGCCAAGACCGTTCTGGCCAATGCCGACGCCACCCAGGACGAGGTCAACGCCGCTTGGGACGCCCTGCTGGAGGGCATCTGGGGCCTGGGCCTGGTTCAGGGCGACAAGGCCGAGCTGAACCAGCTCATCGCCAAGGCTGAGGACATGATGGCCAACGCCGACAAGTACGTGGAGACCAACTGGCAGCAGCTGGTGGACGCTCTGGCTACCCCCAAGGACCGGCCACAACCTT
>CABPXX010000142.1 GCA_902461475.1 uncultured Eubacteriales bacterium
CCAGCCCCGCCATATAGGTGGCCATGGCCTTGTAGTAGTCCCGCTTGGCCCCCTTGAACTGGTTGTTGGACTGCTGGAACTTCCGGTTCTCCTGCTCCTCGTTGGCAAAGGCCTTGGCGGTGCGCATCCCCGAGATGGAGGACTCCAGTTGGCCGTTGATGCCCGCCATGTTCTGCTTGACCTGCACCGAGGCCTTCATCATCCGCCGACGCTGGAAGATGGTGAAGATCACAAACAGGGGCACCACGGCAAAGACGATGAGGGCCAGTTTCCACTGGATGGTGAGCATCAGGCAGAAGGCGCCGCCCAGAGTGATCACCGAGATGAACAGGTCCTCGGGGCCGTGGTGGGCCAGCTCGGTGATTTCAAACAGGTCGGTGGTGGCCCGGCTCATCAGCTGGCCCGTGCGGTTTTTGTCATAGAAGGAGAAGGACAGGTTTTGCATGTGTCCAAACAGGTCCCGGCGGATGTCTGCCTCAATGAGCACGCCCATCATGTGGCCCAGATAGGTGACGATGTAGTACATCCCCGCCCGCAGCAGATAGGCCGCCAGCAGACAGCCCATGACCCCGAAGAAGGCCCCAAACAGGTTCTGGGGCAGCAGTTCCTGCATGGACAGCCGGGACAGGTAGGGGAAAGCCAGGTCGATCAGGGCGATGCCCAACGCACAGGCCATATCCAGCAAAAACAGGTGCAGGTGTGGCTTGTAGTAGGACAAAAAGATAGACACATGGCTTCTCTGAAATTTCATACGATCCACGATCATTCCTCCCATTAAAATCATATTAAATTAGTATACCTGAGGGGTTTGGGGTTGTCAATGCGGCGGACTGGGGGTATAATCATGACTTGCAAGGTAAAATTTGTGCAACCGTGATCAAATGGGCTCTGACGGACGGCGGGCCTGTGGAGAGGAGTGGTGCGTTTGGAACCCATTCAACTGACCTGGAAGCAGCGGGGGGAACTGTGGCTGCGTTTGGGCGTGCGGGCTGTGCTGTTGGTGCTGGCCCTGCTGGCCCTGCGTTTTGGTGTGCTGCCGCTGCTGTCGTGGCTGAGCCCCTTTGTACTGGCCCTGGTTCTTTCCTGGATGCTCAATCCCCTGGTGCGCTGGCTGCAAAAGAAGCTGTCCATCTCCCGGGGGATCATCACCATGACGCTGCTCATTGTGGTGTTCGGCCTGGTGGGCGGCGCGCTGTGGGCGCTGACCTGGATGGCTGTGGACCAGGTGCAGGCCCTGTTCCAGAACTGGGGCGGCATTGTGGACAGCGTGCTCACCAACCTGGACGAGGTAGTGGACTGGCTGGGTGGCTTCGGGGACCTGCTCCCCGGGGGAGCCTACAACGCCGGAGAGCGGCTGGCCCATCTGGTGGAGACCTGGGTGCGGGACATTGACGTGTCTGGCTGGCTGAAGGTGGTGGCGGACCGGGCTCCCTCTCTGGTGGGCCAGGTGTCCTCCTTTGTGGTGGCCACCATCGTGTTTTTAATGGCCACCTACTTCATCACCGCCGACTATCCCCGGCTGCGGTTTTTCATCACCGACCGAGTGCCTGCCCCCGCCCGCAGCTTCTGCGGAGAGGTGCGGCGCATCTTCATGGAGGCCTTCGGTGGCTACCTGAAGAGCCAACTGATTATCTCCTTTGTGGTGTTTCTCATCCTCTCCCTGGGCTTTTTCTTCATCGGGCAGCCCTACGGCCTGTTGCTGGCCCTGGGCTTTGCGGTGCTGGACTTCATCCCCATCATCGGCTCCGGCACCATCATGGTGCCCTGGGCGGTGGTGGATATCATCACCGGAAACTACACCCACGCCGCCCAGCTCATGATTATCTGGGGCATCATCGCCCTGTTCCGTCGTCTGGGTGAGCCTAAGATTCTGGGCGATCAGACGGGGCTGTCCCCCATCCTCTCTCTGGTGGGCATCTATGTGGGTATGCTCCTGGGTGGTGTGCTGGGCATGATCGTGGGCCCGCTGCTGCTGCTGGTGTTTATCAACCTGACCAAGCTGGGCATCTTTTCCCCCGTCATGGCCGACCTGTCCGCCGCCGCCTCGGACGTGGCTGCCATCCTGAAAAGCGGACACCGGAAATAAGAGAAAAATACTGCAACCAGACTCCCAAGTTCGGAGACAGGTTGCAGTATTTTTTGCTCTTTTTCGATATTCTAGCCGGGGCTCTGGTGGGTGCTCCGGTATTGGCTGGGGGTCTGGCCTTTCTTGCGGTGGAACAGGCGGGAGAAGTACAGGGAGTCCTCATACCCCACCGAGCGGGCGATGTTGGTGATGGTCAAATCCGAGTGGGTCAGCAGGGTGCAGGCCTGGCGGATGCGCACGTCCAGCAGATAGGCCTGTGGGGACATGCCCACCATGGACTTGAACAGCCGATACAGATAGGTGCGCTCCAGGCCCAGCCAGTTGGCCAGGTCCTGGATGGTAACGGCCTCGCTGTAATTGGCCTCGATGTACTTCAAGGCCTCCTCCAAATAGGAGATGTGCTTCTCCCGGGAGGGAATGTCCGTGTTGGGGAAGCGGGTGGCCCAGAGGTACAGATACTTGTAGAGAATGCTGTTCATCATCAGGTCCCGGTGGCGGGTGAGCCGATAGGCCTTGAACATCTTCTCGTGGCACAGGCGGATGCTCTCCTCGTGTTGGCCACAGTGCACACAGGGAACATTCATCAGGGAGGTGCGGTGGAAGTACTCCTCCACTTTGATGCCCTGCATGCCGATCCAGGTATAGGTCCAGGGCTGCCGGGCGTCGGCCTGGTAGTAGATCAGGGTGTGGGGCCGGATGAGAAAGGCGTCCCCGGCGGACAGGTGATAAGTGGTGCCGTCACACCGGAAAATCCCCTTTCCCGACAAAATATAGTGGATGAGATACCCGCTGCGTACCGCCGGGCCATAGCTGTGCCCGGGCTGACAGGTCTCATATCCACAGGTGTAGATCATGGCGTCGATGTTTTTGGAAAAGTCATTGGAAAAGATATAATCATCCATAGAAACAACTCCCAACAAAAACCAATAGTGAGACAACATATGTCTATATATAAGTGATTTTAAACGTTTATAATTATGTTTGCAAGGGGCAAGTAAAACAAGCGTAAACAGACATGGAAAAGCTGTCTAAGAGTCAAAGAACAGGTGCAAAACTCTGTGCCTGGAGAGAAAAGGGGATGAACTATGGCCATTATTTATGACGAAGCACAAAGCATCTTCCATTTGCAGACCCAGGTGTCCAGCTACGTCATGCAGGTGGTCTGGGGCAAGTACTTGTCACATTTGTATTGGGGTAGACGGGGAGAGCAGTACCGGGGGAGCCGGGCGATCATCTGGAAGGACCGGGGCTTTGCCCCCAATCCCGACGACACCGACCGCACCTTTTCCCTGGACACCCTGCCCCAGGAGTACCCCCAGACGGGAAACGGAGATTTCCGCACCTGTGCCTATGGGGTCCGGCAGGAAAACGGCAGCCGAATCAGCAGGCCGCCGTACGACGGCTACGAGATTTTGCCTGGAAAGCGCAAGCTCCAGGGCCTGCCCGCCTCCTTTGGCACTCCAGAGGACGTAGAGACCCTGGTCATTCGCCTGCGGGATGAGGTTATCGACTTGGTGGTGGAGCTGGAGTACAACGTGTTTGACCAGCGGGGTATCATCACCCGAAGCGTGCGGTTTATCAATGAGGCCCAGCGCCCGGTGACTCTTACCAAAATGCTCAGCATGTCGGTGGATTTCCGGGAGCAGGAGTTTGACGTGCTCACCCTCTACGGAGCCCACAACAACGAGCGCAACATGGACCGCCGACCCCTCACCAGCGGCATTGTGCAGATTGAGAGCCTCCGGGGCACCAGCTCTCCCCAGCAGTCCCCCTTCCTGGCCTTGATGCGGAAAAACGCCGACGAGGACCAGGGGGAGGTCTACGGGGTACAGTTTGTGTACAGCGGCAACTTCCTGGCCTCGGCCCCGGTGCAGCTATGCGGCCTTCGGCGGCGTGCAGCAGCTCATTGTGATTACCGGACTGCACCACGTGTTTGGCGCCATTGAGACCCAGCTGCTGGTGGACACCGGACGCAACTTCTTAAATCCCCTCATGTCCGTGGCCATCATCGCCCAGGGCGGCGCGGTACTGGGCTATCTGGCCCGGAACTTCAAGAATGCCCGGGCCAAGGAGCTGTGCATTCCCAGCTTTATCTCCGTGCTCTTCGGCATCACCGAGCCGGCCCTGTTCGGCATCAACCTGAGATACCGCTACCCCCTCATTGGCGGCTGTCTGGGTGGTGCTGTAGGCGGTGCCATCGTGTACTTCACCAATCTGGCGGCCCTGGGCTTTGGCACCACCGTGGTGCCCGGCATTGCCCTGGCAGACCCCGCAGGAAACGGTTATGTCAACTATATTGTGGCCCATGTGGTGGCCTTGGCAGCTGGATTCCTGTTCACCCTGGTCCTCTCCGCCGCCTTTTCCCGGAAAGAAAAGGCCTCGACAAAGTAAATAAGGTATCACAAGGGCCTGTTGCAGCATCGCTGCAACAGGCCCTTTAGACGCTCAAAAACCCATATGTCAATGGAAGAAGGACAGATTATCTTGCAACGTTAAAAAAGCCCTCGGCAGAGTTTTTCCATCCGCAGATGGAAAAATAAATTGAAATCTGTTTTTTTCGGGGACATGCGCATCGAAAAAAACACTTCTCAGCCCGCCAGTGTGGAATCGGGTCGCCCTTTGACCCGATTATGCATGCAGCGGGCTGCA
>CABPXX010000143.1 GCA_902461475.1 uncultured Eubacteriales bacterium
CTTGCGCGAGTGGTGGAATTGGTAGACTCGCTGGCTTCAGGTGCCAGTGCTCGCAAGGGCGTGCGGGTTCGACTCCCGCCTCGCGCACCAAAAGGACACACGTTGGACGTGTGTCCTTTTTCTTTTGTGGAATACTTCCTAATCATGGAATATATGTCTGCGTGCTCCTGTTCAAAAGGGAAGAAATGGTGCGTATGCCTTGCAAACCATGGGAAAAGGGAGTAGAATAAACCAAGATTTGCAAAAGCAAGTCTGTTACATTCACTTGGATAGATGAAGTGAAAGGAGGAAATTAAGATGGCGAGAGTGACAGCGGCTCAGAAGAAGACCGTGACCGAGCCCAAGGTTGAAGCCTCTTTGGAGAAGAAGGTTGTGGAGCAGCCTGTGAAGAAGACCACCCGTACCGCAGCCCCCAAGAAGGTGGAGCTGGCTTACGTGCAGTTTGCCGGCAAGGAGTGGGACATGGCTGAGGTTGTGAAGAAGGCCAAGGAAGATTACCTGGCCCAGGGCAACAAGTCCACCTCCATGAAGAAGTTCTGCGTGTATGTCAAGCCCGAAGAGGGTCTGGCTTACTATGTGGTCAACGACACCGAGACCGGCAGCGTGGAGCTCTGAGATTGAGGCGACACAAGCGTCAAAAACAGCGAGGTCAGGAAATCCCAAAGGGGGTTTCTCGACCTCGCTGTTTTCTATCCAAAGGGAACGGGCCGCAGGACATGGCGTTCTGCGGCCCGTTGCTGTCCTGGCTTAAGAAACCAGGGGCATGATGTAGTTGACCCAGAGAGCGGATATGGGCATGACCAAGATCATGGCGGGCACCATATCGGCGATGTGGAACATCTTAACTTTGATCATACGGAAGCCAGTGGCCAGCATGATGAAGCCGCCGCAGGCTTTGAAGTCGTCTTTCAAAAGCCCTCCGGCCACGGCCCCCACAAGGCCGCCCACCACCACGGACAGGGCGTTGATAATCACGCCAATTGGCATGGGTTCTCTCTCCTTTCTAGATGGAAGCGCAGGTTAGAACAGATCAGGTACCCACTTCTTGGGGTCCAACTCCTTGAACTTGGAGCGCTGGAAGCGGTGCTTCTGATCGAAGGGGACGGTGCAGTCGAAAATGGCCTTGCAGGCGATGCCGTGGTCCCGGATGGAGGGAGAGATGGTGGGATCGTTGGAGGGGTCCAGGGGATGGCAGCGCACGCCCGGAATGGGAATGAGGTCCACATCCGCCTGGAAGCGGGTATTCATGGCCCAGATGACGTCGCTGAGGTCAAAGCAGTCCACATCCTCGTCCACCAGGAACACGTGCTTGAGCTCGCTGAAGGCGGAGAAGGCCAGCAGGGCGGCCTGGCGCTGACGGCCCTCGTCGGAGGGGACAGACTTCTTAAATTGCAGCACCGCCATGTACTTGCCGCCGCCGCAGGAGGCGCAGTACACATTTTGCAGCTTGCCGGGCATGGCACGCTCCACCATGGCCAGAATTCTGGCCTCAGTGGGGATGCCTGCCATGGACACATGCTCCTCGCTGGGGCCAATGCAGGACTGCATGATGGGATTTCGGCGGGTGGTCACGGCCTTGACCTTGATGATGGGCACCGCGGGGTTGGCCACACCGGTGTAGCCGGGGAACTCGGGCATGGCCTTGCCGGAATCGGTGTTGATGTCCTCCCGTACCCGGGTGTTGGGGATGAGCTCACGGATATCAAAGCCCTCTTCAGTGGCGTAGTGCACCACCTCCTGGCACTGGGCCTTGGAGGCATCCACCACCACAGGGGGGATGGGGTTGGACACGGCCCGGTTGAGCAGCTTGCCAAGGTTTTCCGGCTTTTCCCCCAGCAGATATCCCACCCGCTTGCGGCTGGCCAGCACGCCGATGGCCACTCGGGCGTCGGGGTGACCCTTCACGTTGTTGAACACCATGGCGGGGCCTTCCCGTGTGGGGCGGGAGACGGTGCCGCCGGCGCCGACATAGCGGTACACGCCGGAGAGCTCGGCATTGGGGTCCACTTCCACGTCGGTCTCCACATACTGCCCGTCTATGGTTTAGTGCAGCTCCAGCGCAGAACGCAAATCGTTGATGTTTGCCATGTGAATCACACTCTTTTCTAGACATTGTGGGGCTCTGTCTGGCAGAGCATACCTTATCGTAAAGTATACACCCCGCAAACTTTGGGGGTCAATTCACAAAGGTGGTGCGCCTATTCCCAAAAACGATGGGGAATTTTTGGTGTGGGGAGTTGCATGAGAGGTGTCAGACGTAGTAAAATCGATAAGATAAGAGCGAAAACGAGGGGGAATGGACATGACCATGGCACAGATCCAACACTTTCTAGACATCGTGAATTGGGGTGGGTTTTCTGCGGCGGCCAGCGAGACGTTTATCTCCCAGTCCTCCCTCTCCAAACAGATCAAGTCTCTGGAATCCGAGCTCAACGTCCAGCTATTCGACCGCACCAACAACAAAATTGCCCTCACCCCTGGCGGCACCGCGTTTCTGGAATACTCCAGAAAACTCAATGATACCTACAAGAACATGCGCCAGGACATGGAGCAGTACAGCAGTGCAAGAAGATCATCTCCATGGGAATTTTGCCTCTGGAGCAGGGATACCGCCTGCTGGAGCGGCTGACCTCCTATCAGGTGGCCATGGAGCGGGTGCAGGTGAACATCACCGAGGACAATCAGAGCAAGCTTATCCCCCTGCCGGATCACGGCAAGCTGGATTTCGCCGTGGTGCGTATGGACGAGCTGGACCCGGAGGTATACGAGTTCCACCCCATCTATCGGGACAAGCTGGTGCTGGTGTACCGGAATACCCAGGAGGGGATTCCGCCGGAGGAATCCGTCTCCCTCTCTCAGCTCTCCCATCTGCCCTTTGTGCTCATGAGCGACGAGTCGGTGCTGCATAACCTGTGTGTCCGGTAGTTCCACCGGGAGAACTTCCATCCGTCGGTGATCTACACTGCCGCCCGGCACCGGTACCTGCTCAGCCTGGTAAACTCGGGGCTGGGGGTGACCTTCCTGCCCAAGGCTCTGGTGAATACCGACCTGTTCCCAGATCTGTGCTGCAAGGACCTCAGCGGGGACATGGAGTCCCTCATCGGGGTGGTGCGGCTCAAGCACGCCCACCTGTCTGCTGGGGCGGAGCACCTCTATGAGTTCTTTGCACAGCAGGGCATACTGGCCCAGGAACTATGAAAGGACGAGACACAGACATGAAACGGCTTATTGTAGCAATCAGCGGCGCCACAGGGGTGCAGATGGGGGCCAGACTGTTGGAGGTGCTCCACCACATGCCTCAGGTGGAGACCCATCTGGTGATCAGCCGAGGTACAGAGGTGATCTTCCAGCGGGAGACCTCCATTGATTTGGAAGAACTGAAAACACTGGCGGACTATACCTACGATGTGGACAATCTGGCGGCCGCCCTTTCCAGCGGCTCCTATCGCAACGACGGGATGATCATTCTTCCGTGCAGCATGAAGACCCTCTCGGGGCTGGCCAACGCCTATGATGAGGACCTCATTGTGCGTGCGGCAGACGTGTGTCTGAAAGAGAACCGCCGGGTGGTGGTGGTGCCCCGGGAGATGCCCCTCAACCGCATCCACTGCCGCAACCTGCTCACCGCCTGTGAGGCGGGGTATGTGATCATTCCGCCCATGCTCACCTTTTACAGCGACTACCCCACGGCCCAGGACCAGGTGGACCACATCATTGGGAAAATTCTCATGCAGTTTGATTTGGACTATGAGCGGTTCCAGCCGTGGAAGGGGTGAGGGGTATGGAGTTGGAAGTGAAGGTGGGCAGCGCCCCCTGCGCCGTTCGGCTGACCCTCTCCACCACCCAGGGGCGGGGGCTGTGCGGCTTCCTCACCGGAGGTGTGGCCCATGTGGGCGGCGTGGCTTACGCCGTGCCTCGGCCCAAGTCCTCGGGAGAGGGGCTCACGGCGGACCTCAGCACCATCTGCGGCCCCGGCCATAAGGATGTGTATGCCGCCCAGACGGGGGGAAAGCAACTGTGCCTGGGCACCAACGAGACGGTGTGCATCTGTGCCGGGCTGCATCTGGACCACGCCAGCCGGGCCCAGATTGAAGAGATGATGGACAACTGTACCCAGGCTGCCCAACAGGCGGCGGAGGCGTACAAGAAGATGGGAGGCCAGTGACATGGAAGACCTGCTGATCTGTGTAGACCCCCTGGACATGCCGGTGGGCACCATGGGGAAGGAGGAGTGCCACCGGAGGGGGCTCCTGCACCGGGCGTTCTCCATCTTTTTGTATGACGGGGAGCGGGTGCTCCTCCAGCGCCGGGCCCTCCACAAGTACCACTCCGGCGGGCTGTGGGCGAATTCCTGCTGTTCCCATCCCCGGGATGGGGAGACGCTGGAAGAGGCGGTGCAGCGCAGGCTCATGGATGAGCTGGGGGTGTCCTGTCCCTGCCGGGAGGTGGGCAGTTTCGTCTACCGTCACCAGTTCGCCCCGGACCTGTACGAGTATGAGTACGACCATGTGTTTGTAGGGGCCTATTCTGGACCGGTGACCCCCAACCCGGAGGAAATCATGGAGACCCGGTGGTACAACAAGGAGGAGATTCTTTCCCTCCTCATCCAAGACCCCGCCCGGTTTGCCCCCTGGTTCATCACCGCCTTTCCAATGGCCATCAAGGATATGAAGTAAAAGAGCTGCGGCGCAAAATGCGCCGCAG
>CABPXX010000144.1 GCA_902461475.1 uncultured Eubacteriales bacterium
CGGACAGGCGCCCGGTCATGATGTTCATGGTGGTGGATTTCCCCGCTCCGTTGGGGCCCAGGAATCCGTATACATGCCCCTCTTCGATTTCAAAGGACAAGTCGTGCACCGCCATGAAGTCACCGTAACACTTGGTCAAGTGTTCCACTTGTATCATAGTAGACCTCCTCATGGTAGGGATGGGCCCGCCCATCCCTTCATACCAGGGCATTATAGTCTACCAGTCTGAAATGATGCTGAAACGAAAACGGGGAACGCCGCTGGGCGTTCCCCGTTGTGAGTTCTTATGTAATAGGCAGCTCCACCGAGAAGGTATTCACCCCCTGGCGGGTCTGGGCCCAGATGCGTCCCCGGTGGCGCAGGACAATGCTCTGGGCGATGGCCAGCCCCAGGCCGAAGCTGCCGGTGCGGGTGCGGGCCCGGTCGATGCGGTAAAAGCGCTGGAAGATGTGGGCCAAATCCTCGGGCGGAATCTCGGGGCCGGGATTGGCCACAGACAACACGCACTTCCGACGCCCCTCTCGGCGCAGCTCCACCACCGTCTTGCCCCCAGGGTTGGAGTATTTTCTGGCGTTGTCCAGGAGGATGTCCACCACCTGGCGCAGCTCCACCTGGTTGCCCCGCACGGTGACGTGCTCCTCTCCCCGGCTGTCCAGGGCCAAGCCCTGTTCAAAAAAGACCACCTCATAGCTCATGGTCTCCTGGTCCACCAGCTCGCCCAGGTCCACGTCCTCATACTGGGCCTGGCTCTCCTGGTGGTCCCCCTTGGCCAGCTCCAGCATCTGCTCCAGCAGGGTGCGCATATGCCGGGCCATGCTCAGCACGTTGCCGCTCAGCCGCTCCCGGCTCTCCTCGTCCAGCCCCCGCTGCTGCATCAGCTCGGCATTGGTGGTGATGACGGTGAGAGGCGTTTTCAGCTCGTGGGAGGCGTCGGCCACAAACTGTTTCTGCTCCTTCCACGCCTGTTCCACCGGCCGCACCGCCCACTTGGCCAGCAGCACACTCAGGCCCAAGAAGGTGAGGAAACTGACCACACCCACCAGCACACAGCTGCGCACCAGGTTGTGCAGAGTGGCCTGCTCGCTGGTCATGTCCGCAAACACCAGCAGTTGATTGCCTGGTGTCACCACCCGGCAGTAGCGCAGGCCGTACTCCTCCAGCACCCCCACCGGCTCGTGGCTGCGCAGGGCGTCTTGGGCCACATGCTGCAAGAACTGCTGGTTGGACAGGTCGTAATACCCGCCCCCCGTGGCGATGATCTCCTTTTCGTGGCCCAGCTGCAAGGTGAAGTAGGGCAGCCGCACCTCATGCACCTGTTCGGTGGGGCTGCCCTGCCCCACCGGGTCGGCGGCAATGGAGCGCATCATGGCCACGCTCTTGTTCTCCAAATCCGACTGGGTGAAGTAGTACATCATGGAGAAGATGACACAGAGCATGAGGGTGACGATGGTCATGTTGATGAGGACGAATTTTCTCCGCAGTGCCTGAATCAAAGTTCCTTCACCTCCAGATGGTAGCCCAGGCGACGCACCGCCTGAATTTGGACGTTGGAGCCAATGCTCCGCAGCTTCTTCCGCAAAAATCCCACGTATACCTCCACGTGGTTCTCCACGGCATCCGAGTCGTACCCCCACACCCGGGCCAAAATGGTCTCCTTGGCCAAATTCTTCTCCCCGGACTGGAAGAGGTAGCGCATGATGTCAAACTCCTTGGCGGACAGGCGGATTTGCTTGTCCCCGCACACCAGCATGGAGGTGGACAGGTCCAGGGCGGTGTTGCCGAAGGTCAGCTCGTCCACCTGGGCCCCCTGACGGCGGAGCAGGGCGTGGATGCAGGCCAGCAGTTCCCGGCTGTCAAAGGGCTTGGTGAGGTAGTAGTCCGCCCCGGCGTCCAGGCCCTGAATGCGGTCGTCCAACTGGGACTTGGCGGTGAGCATCAAAATGGGGGTGCCGCAGTGGCGGGCCCGGATCTGGCTGGCCACCTGGTAGCCGTCCAGCTTGGGCATCATCACGTCCAGAATCAGCAGGTCGTAAATGCCCAACAGGGCATACTCCGCCCCCATCTCCCCGTCATATACCGTGTCCACCTGGTAGTTCTGTCCCTCCAGCAGCTCCTTGAGGGAGTTTGCCAGCAGCTGATCGTCTTCCACAATGAGAATCTTCATGGATACCCCTCCATATACCTGTTACACTGTCTCTACAGTATACTACTCCTCCAACCTGAAAAGTAGCTGAAAGGGCGGATGTTCACAAAACCTTTACACCTAAAACCCCAGGCTTTCAGGGTGTTTCCAGATGTACATGATATCTTTTTCTCACAATCATCCCAAGGTCGTGCACAGCGATGATGCCGTGGCAGCTGCTGCGGATGTGCCAACACCAGCTGTGACCGCCGCCCTGACCCGGGGTGTTCTCTCATATATCAAAACACTGACGCACAGTCCAAAATGGCGGACTGTGCGTCAGACAATTCTATGGGGTTTTTAGCGGCTCATGACAAAGAGGTTGGACTCGGTGGAGAAGTTGGAGGCGGAGAAGAGTACCAACACCTGGTCGATGTGATTCTCCTCCACGTACTGCTGCACCGAGTTGAGGTTGTAGCGCACGTCAAACAGGTGCACCTCTTGGTAGCTCTGGGCCAGGAAGGGGGCCAGAGCGTCGGAGTAGGAATCCCGAATCACCAGCAGCTTGCCCCCCTGAGCCTGGGGATTTTCCAACACAGCCAGAGGCTTGTTGCCCCCCAGGAACATGGAGTACTTGTCCTTTTTCTCCAAATAGCTCTTGTCGTACAGCACTCCGGGCTCGGGCTGGCCCTTGGGATAGGCCGTCACGGTGATACCCTCTTCGCTGACCCAGGTATAGATCTCGTCGGGTTTCACCCAGCCCGCTCCGCTGGAGGAGTAGGTGGTGCCGTAGAAGGAGTCGCTCACCTTGGTGGGCTCCCCTTCCGGGGTCACCGTCTCCACGCCCATGGCCTGGGTCAGGGTCTCATAGCCCTGGAAGGCTCCGAAGAGGCTCCAGTGGTGGTCGGTGCGGTAGAATACATCGTCCCCGCTGAGGTCATCCCGTAGATCAATATAGGTCACATCCTCCCCGGTGAGGTCCATGGACTCCTGAATGGTGGACCCGTCGTCCACCAGGGGTGCCCGGTCGGGCAGGCGGTCGGCCCACACGTAGCTCTTGTCGGGGATGAGGGCGAAGTACACGGGCACATCCACATTGGCCCCCAGCTGGTTGACGTAGCCCACTCGCTTGGCCAGGTCCTCCGCAGAGGGCTTGGTGTACTGGGCAAAGAGGGTCTGTCCGTCGTCGGTGCCCAGGTAGACTCCGTTGTTCTCCTGCTTGCCCACCAGCCGCTCGCACCAGGCCTTGAGCTGAATCCAACCGTCCCGCAGGGGGAACTGGTCGATGACGTACTGCTCAAAGTCCTTCATAAATTCGCCGGACTTCAAGGTGGACAGCGTGGGGGCCTCGAACTTGGCCAGATAGCGGTTCTCCTGCTCGGAGAAGTCCCGGTCGGGGAAAATCAGCAGCGCCGCCCCAAAGCCAAAGATGAACACGCAGAAGAGAGCGGTAATGAATGCAGCATACTTTTTACTCACAGCGGTTCACCTCCTTAGAATCGGAAATAGAGGAAGGGGTTGTAGGTGCCGTCCACCAGATAGGCGGTGGCCAACACCAGGGCCAAACACACCAGCACTGGCAGGGCGGGCTTCCACACCTTGGCAGGAATCTTGTGCCACACCTTGGAAGCCAAGGGGGTGGCGGCCACACAGGCGACCACCAGCATGGGCAGATAGTTGAAGAGGTAGTACAGGGCATCCCCATTCACCAGACTCACGCCGATACCGAACATGGCCTTGAGATAGAGGCCCATGGCGGTGAAGTCCTCCACGGCGAAGATGGCCCAGCCCACCACCACGATGAAGATACCGTAGAGGTGCGCCAGTGTGGCGGGGGCTTTTTTCAGGTACTTCCCCAGCCACAGCTTTTCCAGCACCACAAAGAAGCAGTAGTACAGGCCCCAGATGAGGAAGTTCCAGCTGGCCCCGTGCCAGATGCCGGTGGCGGCCCAAACGATGAGCAGGTTGAACATCAATCGGCCCTTGCCCACCCGGTTGCCGCCCAGGGGGATATACAGATACTCCCGAAACCAGCTGCCCAGGGAGATGTGCCAACGCCGCCAGAACTCGGTGGCGGACTTGGAGATATAGGGATAGTTGAAGTTCTCCAAAAACTCGAAGCCCAGCATCCGGCCCAGGCCGATGGCCATGTCCGAATAACCGGAGAAGTCAAAGTACAGCTGGAGGGAGAAGGCGATGATGCCCAGCCAGGCCCCCAGGGTGGTCAGCTCGTGCCCCGGCGTGGCCAGGTACACATCCCACAGCTTGCCCAAGTTGTTGGCCAGCAGCACCTTTTTAGCCAGACCCACGCAAAAGTGCTGCACACCGCTGGCGAACTTCTCCACGCTGTGGTCCCGGTGCTCCAGCTGGGCGTCCAGGTCCTTGTACTGGAGAATGGGGCCGGCGATGAGCTGGGGGAAGAGGGTGACGAAGGTGCCGAAGGTGACAATGTTCTTCTGCACCCGGGCGTCGCCCCGGTACACGTCGATGGTGTAGCTCATGGTCTGGAAGGTGTAGAAGGAGATGCCGATGGGCAGGCTCAGGCCCAGCTTCGGCATGAAG
>CABPXX010000145.1 GCA_902461475.1 uncultured Eubacteriales bacterium
TAGCCGCCGATCTTCCCCGGCACCCCCGTGTTGGGTTGGGCGGCCCCGGTATACAGCACCCGGCCCAGACGGTGGCCCCGCATGGTCTCCACCACGGCGTCCACGTCCTCCCCGGCCACAAAGCCAGGGCCCAGGGCCACGGTGATGGGGGACATATCCCGGGTGGTACCCAGATTGCGCTTGTCCAGAATGGCGTCCACCAGGGCCACAGGCCGGACCTGGGGCAGGCACGCCCCAGTCTCGTCCACCAGCAGGGGAATTTTCCCGGCTGCCCACACTTCTTCGGCTTCTTCGAGAGTGTCAATGCGGCGACAGGTCACCCCTTCCACCTGGGTCACACCGTCATACACCGCCTCACAGAAGGCCACCGCCCGGCGGATGGCGGTGGGCTGGGCGCACTCCAGTACCAACACCCGCACCCCGCACTGGTACAGGCGCAGGATGGTCCCGGTGGCCAGGTCTCCCCCGCCCCGGACGACTACCACGCCCCTCATGGGCGGATGACCTTTCCGGCCTTGGCCATGGTCTCGGCAATGATATACATGTTGGTGACGCTGCCCACCGCTAGCTTCTCGGTGAGGCCGTAGTGGTTGAGGCAAGTGCCACAGGTGAGGATTTCCGCCCCGGCCTCTTCCAGGGTCTTCAGGTCCGCCACTGTCTCCGCCCCCTCCACGGACAGCTTGGCGCCGCCGTTGTACAAAAGTACGGTGTCCGGGGCCTCATCCAGCTGGGTGAGGGCGTAGACAAAGCCCTTCATCAGCGCCCGGCCCAGCACCTCGTCTCCCATGCCCATCTGGTCCGAGGACAGCACTACCACGGTGGGGCCCTGGACAGGAATAGTGCAGGGGGGGATGTTCTCCATGAAGTCTTCCACCTCCTGGCTGTCCGGGGTAAAGCCCTGCTCGGTAGCAATGAGGGTAATGCGCCAGCATCCCTCCTCCTGCTGGGTGACGGCATTCAGGCCCATCTGACAGGCCATCTTCTCCACGTTCTGCCGGGCAATGTCGTTGTCTACCAGGGTCACCACGGGTGCGCCGTGCTCCCGCAGGGCGTTGCGGGTCTCAATCACTGGCAAGGGGCAGGCCTTGCCACGGGCATCCACCAGAACTTCCATGTTCAGTTCCTCCTCTTATTTACGGTTCTACAATGATCTCTGCGTCCAATCGGGGCAGAATGGTCCCGATATCGCCGCAGGGCAAGTCTAGCGTGCGCAGCTCCTCCAGCAGAGGTTGAGCATCCGCCTCCTCCACCGCCAGCAGCAGGCCCCCCGAGGTCTGGGGGTCAAAGAGCAGCTCCTCCTGGGCAAAAGTAAGCCCGTGGAGCACCGCCCGCTGGGCGGCAAAGTTGCGGTTGCGCTGCCCGGCAGCGGTGAGATAAAACTCGTCGGCACAGTCCAGAGCCGTGTCCAGCACGGGCAGGGCGTGGGCGAAAATTCGGGCGGACAGGTCCGGGCGCATCATCTCGTGGAGGTGCCCCAACAATCCAAACCCCGTCACGTCGGTGGCGGCGTGGACCCGGTGCTTGGCCGCCACCTGGGCGGCGTACTTGTTCAGGGTGGTCATGGACTTCACCGCACCCCCAAAGGCCTGGGGGTCTGCCTGGACCAGTCGGGCGGCGGTACACAGCAGCCCCACTCCCAGGGGTTTGGTGAGGATGAGGTGGTCCCCCACCTTCCCGGTGTTGTTGGCCAGAATCCGCTGGGGGTGGACCACCCCCGTCACAGACAGGCCGTACTTCACCTCCTGGTCGGCGATGGAGTGGCCCCCGGCCAGGGAGCCCCCGGCCTCCAGCACCTTCTCGCTGCCGCCCCGGAGAATCTCGCCCAGAATGTTCAGGTCCATTTCCTCAGGAAAACAGACGATGTTCAGCGCCGTCTTCACCTCGCCCCCCATGGCGTAGATGTCGCCGAGGGCGTTGGTGGCGGCCACCTGCCCGAAGAGGTAGGGGTCGTCCAACATGGGTGGGAAGAAGTCCAAGGTCTGGACGATGGCCAGATCATCAGTGAGGCGATACACCGCGGCGTCGTCGCTGGACTGGGCGCCAATGAGCAAATTGGGGTCGGTGGGCCGGGGCAGCTTCTCCAACACCCGGCTCAGGGCCGCAGGGCCCAGCTTGGCGGTGCACCCACCGCCTCGGCAAAATTGCAGCGGTTGACCCATGAAACACACCTCGTTTCTCGTAATTCTCAGCCCAGCACAAACCGATCGCTGTCGGTGATGTCCAGGTCGGTGTTATAGAAGGCCGTGAGGGCCTGGACCATATAGGCGGAATCCTTCACCCCCGCCGTCTCATAGGAGGAGTGCATGGCCAGCTGGGGCAGGCCCACGTCCACGGTGTGGAGGGACACCTGCTGGGTGGACAGATTGCCCAGGGTGCTGCCTCCTGCCATGTCGCTGCGGTTGGCGAAGGTCTGTACCGGCACCTGGGCATCCTTGCACAGCTGCATGAAAATGGCGGCGCTGATGCCGTCGGTGGTGTACTTCTGGTTGGCGGAGAACTTCACCACGATACCCTGATTCATATACACGCAGTTCTCCCCGTCCGTCTTCTCCGGGTGGTTGGGGTGGACGGCGTGGGCGTTGTCGCAGGACACCATGAAGCTCTTGGCCACCGCCCGGAAGTAGTCCTCGGGGGCATGGCCCAGGGCGGCGTGGACCCGCTGGAGTACGTCCCGCAGGAAGGTGGACAGAGCGCCCTGCTTGGTGCCAGAGCCCACCTCCTCGTTGTCAAAACAGCAGCACACGTTGACCCCGTGGGGGTTGTGGCTGTCCACCAGGGCCTTCATGGAGGTGTAGGCACACTGGAGATCGTCCAGGCGGGGGGAGGAGATAAATTCCTCCTTGGCCCCCCACAGGGAGGGGGCCACCCGGGGGTAGAGGTACAGGTCACAGCCCACAACGTCCTCCGGCTTCACCCCCAGCTCCTGGGCAATGAGCTCATAGTAGCTGTTCTCTCCACACTCCCCGGCGGAGAACAGTGGGAGCATGTCCACCTGCTGGTTGTACTTCATGCCGGAATTGACCTCCCGGTTCATGTGGATGGCCACATTGGGGATGAGCAGCAGGTCCCGGTCGATGTTGAGAAGCCGGGTCTCCACCACGTTGCCCTGGCGCACCAGCACCCGGCCAGCCAGGGACAGAGGCCGGTCCAGCCAGCTGGAGCAGATCATGCCGCCGTACCCTTCCGTGTTCAGCTGGAGATAGCCGCCCTTGCCCTTGAGCTCCGCCTTCTCCTTCACCTTATAGCTGGGGGAGTCGCTGTGGGAGGCGGTGATCTGGAAGTGGTAGTTGTCCAGCTGTTCTCCCACGTGGCAGGCAATGATGGACGAGCCGTTGCGGGGGACGTAATACTTGCCCCCCTTTTCCAGGGTCCAGCCGTCGCACTCCTTAAGGCGCTGATACCCAGCCTGGTCCAGCATCTGGGCCAGCTGAGCCACCGCGTGGAAGCAGCTGGGGCTATGTTCAATGAAGTTCAACACTTCACGGGATGTCTCTTGATACATGGTTTGGTTCCTCCTAGTCTATGCTTTCCTCCATTATACAGGATTGCGCCGGATTTTCAATCACTGGATGTCAAAAGCGCCGGAGCGCAGCTGGCTGCTGCACTCCGGCGTTGTCTCAGGTATGTGGGTTTACTCCGCCCAGCTGATGGCGGACACGGGGCAGGCGTCAATGGCGTCCTGCACCAGGCCCCGGTTCTCCTCCGTGGCCTCCTGGTATGCCTCCGACTTGCCCTCATCGCTCAGGCGGAACACGTCCGGGCAGGTACCGCAGCACAGGCCGCAGCCGATGCACAAGTCCTGATCTACCACTGCTTTCATTCTCTTCACCTTCTCTCTTAAAATACAACCACCAACAGCATTTTGAATTGCTCCTGGGCGTACACGGCGTGGGGGTGCCCGGCGGGCATCACAATGGACTCCCCTTCCTGGAGCATATACGCCTGGCCGTCAATGGTAATCTTCCCCACCCCGTCCAGGCAGGTGACAAAGGCATCCCCGCCGGAGGCATGGGTGCTGATCTCCTCCCCCTGGTCAAAGGAAAACAGGGTGATGCTCACCGCATCGTTCTGCGCCAGGGTCTTGCTGACCACCTGGCCCGGCTGATAGGAAATCTGGTCTTTTAACACCAGCACTTCCGATTTGCTGATGTTTTTCATTTTTACGTCCATCTTCATCCGCTCCCACAATGGCTCAAGCGTTCTCGCCGAAGAACAGCTTCATGTCCTCCTCCACGGTGCCGATGCCTGCGATGCCGAAGTTATCCACCAGCACCTTGGCCACATTGGGGCTGAGGAAAGCGGGGAGGGTGGGCCCCAGGTGGATGTTCTTCACCCCCAGGTACAGCAGAGCCAGGAGCACAATCACTGCCTTCTGCTCATACCAGGCGATGTTATAGATGATGGGCAGGTCGTTGATGTCCTCCAGCCCAAACACCTCCTTGAGCTTCAGGGCGATGACCGCCAGGGAGTAGGAGTCGTTGCACTGTCCGGCGTCCAGCACCCGGGGAATGCCGCCGATGTCACCCAGAGGCAGCTTGTTGTACTTGTACTTGGCACAGCCAGCGGTGAGAATCACCGTGTCCTGGGGCAGAGCCTTGGCAAACTCAGTGTAGTACTCCCGGCTCTTGGCCCGGCCATCGCAGCCGGCCATTACCACAAACTTGCGGATGGCGCCGCTCTTCA
>CABPXX010000146.1 GCA_902461475.1 uncultured Eubacteriales bacterium
GGGCTTGATCTGGCCGTAGTGGATGTTGAAGCCGTGGGCGAAGGCCAGAGCCTTGCCAGCGGTGAGGTAGGGGGCGATGTCCTTCTGATACATATCGGCCTGACGCTCGTCGTTGATGAGGATCATGATGATATCGGCGATCTTGGTGGCCTCGGCGGTCTCCATAACGGTGAAGCCGTCCTTCTCTGCCACAGCCCAGCTCTTGCCGCCCTTGTACAGGCCGATGATCACGTCACAGCCGGAATCACGCAGATTCATGGCGTGGGCGTGGCCCTGGGAGCCGTAGCCCACGATGGCAATCTTCTTGCCAGCGAGGTAGTTGAGGTCGCAATCCTTTTCGTAGTACATCTTAGCCATGATAAAACACTCCTTTGAAGGTTGAATATGTAAAATTAGAGCACATTTTTACCAAGATCAAATTCGTCGGTCTCTTTGTTGTCGTCGTTGTCGTTGATGGTGGCCTCGCCGCGCTCCAAAGCCACCATACCGGTGCGCACCAGCTCGAGAATGCCAAACTCACACAGAAGCTTTTCCAGGGCGTCGTCCTTGGACTCCTGGCCGATGACCGCCAGGGTCAGGCTCTTGGTGGACACGTCGATGATGGTGGCACGGAAGATATTGGCGATCTGAATCACCTCGTTGCGCACGTCCCGGCCTTCGGCCTTGACCTTGATGAGCACCAGCTCTCTCCGAATGGAGGAGGCGGGGGGAAGCAGCCGCACGGAGTAGACGCAGAAGAGCTTGCGCAGCTGGTTGATGATCTGCTCGATCATCAGGTTGTCACAGGTCACCTCAATGGTGATACGGGACACCTCAGGGTCGTCGGTGGTGCCCACGGCCAGAGACTCGATGTTGTACCCCTTGCGGGAGAAGAGCCGGGAGACCTGGGAGAGGACGCCGGGGGTGTTTTCCACCAGTACAGACAGGGTGTGTCGGGTAACGGGATTGTTCATAGTGGCCCTCCTCTCAGTCCAAGATGAAGTCGGTGACGGGGGTACCGGCACTGACCATGGGGTGGACCATGGCATCCATGCGGATGGCACAGTCGATGACGCAACCGCAGCCGGCCTGAAGGGCCTGACGGAAGGCCTCTTCAAATTCCGCCTGGGTTCCGGCCCGGAAGCCCTTGAGGCCGTAGGCCTCGGCCAGCTTGACAAAGTCGGGGCCGCGGTCCAGGTCGGTCTGGGAGAATCGCTTGTTATAGATGAGGTTCTGCCACTGGCGAACCATGCCCAGAGTACCGTTGTTGAAGATGACGGTGATCACCGGGATGTGGTAGTGCTCCAGAGTGGCCAGCTCGTGGCAGTTCATGCGGAAGCAGCCGTCTCCGGTGCAGTGGACCACGATCTGGTCCGGGTTGCCCACTTTGGCTCCCATGGCGGCCCCCAGGCCGAAGCCCATGGTGCCGAGGCCGCCGCTGGTGAGCAGCTGGCCGGGGCGGGAGAAGTGGTAGTATTGACAGGACCACATCTGGTGCTGGCCCACGTCGGTGGCGATGATGGCCTTGCCGTCGGTGAGGTCCTGGATGGTCTCCAGCACCTCGTGGGCGTGGAGCACATCGTCCTGTTTCAGGGGCAGCTCCTTGCGGGAGAACACCTGGGCCTTCCACTGGGTGTAGTCGTGGGGGGGAAGCTGGGCGTTGAGCAGCTCCAGCACTCGGCGGGCGTCTCCGATGATGTGGTGGTAGGTGAGAACGTTTTTATCGATCTCCGCCCGGTCAATGTCGATATGTACGATTTTGGCCTGTTTGGAAAAGATGGCGGGGTCGGTGGCCACCCGGTCCGAGAAGCGGCAGCCGATGGCAATGAGCAGGTCGCACTCGGTGGTGGCGATGTTGGAGGCGTGGGAGCCGTGCATACCCACCATGCCGGTGAACAGGGGGTGGTCGCCGGTACAGGCGCCGCCGCCCATGATGGTGGAGCCCACCGGGGCGTCCAGGGTTTCAATGAACTTGCGGAACTCGGGTACAGCCCCCCGGGAGCGAATGACGCCGCCTCCCACCAGCACCATGGGGCGTTCTGCCTGTGCAATCAAATCCAGCAGCTTTTGAATGTCCCCGTGGTCGGGCTCCGGCGTGCCCAGGTCTCGGCCGGTACGCCGCATCAGGTTGGCCAAGCGGCCATGGTTGGGGTGCTCGGACACGGGCAGATATTGGTAGTCCGCCGTGGCGGCGGTGACGTTCTTGGCGATATCCACCAGCACCGGGCCGGGACGGCCGGAACGGGCGATGGCAAAGGCCTCCCGAATGACGTCGGCCAGCTGGTTGACGTCCTTGACCAGGTAGTTGCACTTGGTGATGGGCATGGTGATACCGGTGATATCCACCTCCTGGAAGGAGTCCTTGCCGATAAGGTTCTCACTGACGTTGCAGGTGATGAACACCACCGGGGAGGAGTCATAGTAGGCGGTGGCGATGCCAGTGACCAGGTTGGTGGCGCCGGGGCCGGAGGTGGCAAAGCATACACCCACCTTTCCGGTGGACCGGGCGTAGCCGTCGGCGGCGTGGCTGGCTCCCTGCTCATGGGAGGTGAGGTAGTGGTGAATTTTGTCCTTGTAACCGTGGAGCTCAAACTCATCGTAAATGTTGAGAATGGTACCTCCCGGATAGCCGAACACCGTGTCCACGCCCTGCTCCAGCAGACACTCCATCACAATTTGAGAACCCCTCATTAACATGCTAAACCCTCCTTTGGATAGAAAAAGAACGCAACTTCATCCTCCATTAGGACGAAGCTGCGCTCCGCGGTACCACCTAAATTCCCCCACTCAGGGGGCGCTTAATCCCGATAACGGCGGGGGCCGATCCTGCCTACTTTCTCTCAGAGATTTCAGCCGGACTGCTTCCAGGGGAGATTCACCACACCCACAGCAGGAAGGACTTGCACCAAACGCCTTCTCTCTGGGCTGCCGACAAGGGGGTTACTGGCCTGATCGTCGCAGTTGACAACTATTTGCTTTAGACTATTAAAGCCATGATAGACCCTTTCCCTCCGTTTGTCAATGACTAAAATGCGGCGGGACGAAAATTTTACACTCTACCGAAATAGTGTAGTGATGTAAATGAAATTTTGGCGATATGTAAAAAAGCCCTGGATGTGTGTTCACATCCAGGACTTAGCCTCGCAGAGTTTCCCTGCCCGCAGGCGGGGAAAGGCTATGCCTTTTCCCGCCAGTTTTTAGTGGCAGCTGTTAGTGGTCCCCAGTTGGAAGGACGCACACTCGGTGTCCTGGCAGCAGCCAACCTTTTTCTGGCAGCAGCCCACCTGAATCTCGTTGAGGGTGCAGGACTGGTTCTTGTGGTGGGCGCAGCTGGAGACGGTGCATTTGATGCTGGGATTGGGTTGTTCGTACATGACATTGACCTCCTGGTTTTAGATTCCAAGAGCAGTATGCACCAAATGCAGGGGGATTATTCCTCTTGAGAGGAGGTTTCTTCGGGGAGAACCTGGGGAATGAAGCGAGGAGCGAAGCGGCTGCGACCACGGCCTTTGACATAGAAAAAGCCGATGATGGAGAAGATGACAGCACCGATGAAATTGACGAACAGGTCTGCCATGGTGTCAATGAGGCCGATATCCAGGTATCCGCCCAGCCCTAAGGCACGCTGGGTGCCGTCCTCCATCACCAGAATCACGTCCTGGATGCCGTCCACCATTATGGCGGCGGTTCCGTGGTTGGGGTCTAGATTCACGGTGGAAAAGGCGTTCAAGATGGTGTCTTTCTGCATGTCAAAGTGGAGGAAGTGGTCCATGGCGAACTCGAAGAACTCCCACATCACCCCCACGGTCATGGAGAAGCAGAAGGCCACCACTGCCATGTAGAAGGGGCTCAGGTTCAGAGAGACCCGTTCGGTGCGGTTGAGAATATCCACCAGGGCAAAGCCGATGGCGGCGCACAAAAAGCCGTTGGTGGTGTGGAGCATGGTGTCCCAGTAGGGGAAGGTGATGTAGTAGTCCTGAATTTCGCCCAGAATCTCCGCAGCGAAGATAAACAGCAGAATGATGATCTCCAGGGTGTCCGGAAGTTCAATGCGCAGCCGCCGCTCAAAGGCGGAGGGGAGCATGAACAGCACCAGGGTGAGGACACACAGGGCCACATTTTCATAATTTCGGTTGAATACGGCGGCCACCAGCATGAGGACCACCAGCACACGCAGCACAAAGTACACCGTGTACAGCAGTCCCTTTCGCTCAAAGGGGTGGGGCTTGGGGCCGGGGGAACGATGGCGTTTCGACATGACAATGCCTCCTGTCAAGGGTGAGGGGTGTGGCGCATAGGATGGGGGTGAGGTGATAAAACATGGACTTGCGTAACAATCAGATTACATTGGGAGAGCTGTGGGATAATCCCCGCAGCCGCAGCGTGTTCCAGCGGAAAATTCCCATGCTGTCCAAACACCCGGTGAAGGGGGCGGCCCGCACCGTGACTTTGGAGCAGCTGGCCGCCTTTCTCTCCAGCTGGGTGCCGGAGAGTATGATTCAGGGGGTCATTGGGGACCTGAAGAAGCTGTAAGGGCTCAGGGGGCGGGGGTAATCTGCTGCTGGGCAATGGCCCGTCCGGCGGGGGTGGCGGCCAAGCCGCCCTTGCCGGTCTCCCGCAGAGCGGAGGGGAGGGTGCGGCCCACAGCGTCCATGGCGTCAACGACCTGGTCACAGGGGATGGCGCCCACGATGCCCGCC
>CABPXX010000147.1 GCA_902461475.1 uncultured Eubacteriales bacterium
TGGGCGATGATGAAGCTGGTGCGGCCCTGGGTGAGGCGGTCCATGGCAGTCTGGATGGCCACCTCGGTGCGGGTGTCCACGCTGGACGTGGCCTCGTCCAGAATGAGAATTTTGGGATCCGAGAGGATGGTGCGGGCGATGGTGAGCAGCTGCTTCTGGCCCTGACTGATGTTGCTGGCATCCTCATTCAGCACTGTGTCATAGCCGTGGGGGAGGGTGCGTACAAAGTGGTCCACCTGAGCGGCTTTGGCGGCCTGGAGCACCTCTTCGTCGGTGGCAGACAGACGGCCGAAGCGGATGTTTTCCATGATGGTGTCGTTGTACAGCCAGGTGTCCTGGAGCACCATACCGAAGGCGTCCCGCATCTCGCCCCGGGCGAACTGGCGCACGTCGTAGCCGCTGAGGAGGATGGCTCCCTGATTGACGTCGTAGAAACGCATGAGCAGCTTGACGATGGTGGTCTTACCGGCTCCGGTGGGGCCTACGATAGCCACCTTGGTGCCGGGCTGGATGGAAGCGGAGAAGTCGTGGATGATGGTCTTATCCGGCAGGTAGCCGAAGTTCACGTGGGCAAACTGCACCGAGCCGTCGATGGATTCGGGGTCCACAGCGGGCACCGGGTCGGCCTCCTCTTCCGGCTCCTCCAGGAAGAGGAACACCCGCTCGGCGGCGGCAGCGGTGAGCTGGAGTTGATTGGAGATGTTGGCCAGCTGGTTAATGGGCTGGGTGAACTGGCGCACATACTGGATGAAGGCCTGAATGTCACCTACGGTGATGGCCTGGTTCAGAGCTAGGAAGCCGCCCAGCACACAGATGGCCACATAGCCCAAGTTGCTGGCGAAGTTCATCAGAGGCATCATCAGACCGCTGAGGAACTGGCTCTTCCATGCGCTGTGGTAGAGCTTTTCGTTCATCTCGTTGAAGTCTCGGATGGAGTCCTCCTGGCCGTTGAAGGCGGTGACCACCACATGGGCGCCGTACATCTCCTCCACGTGGCCGTTGACATGGCCCAGATATTCCTGCTGGCTGCGGAAGAACTTCTGGCTGTGGCGGATGACGCTGGTGACGATGATCAGGCACACCGGGAGGATGCACAGGGCAACCAGGGTCATCCAGGAGCTGATGGACAGCATCATAATGAGCACGCCCAGCAGCAGGGTCACCTGGGTGACCACCTGGGACAGGCTCTGGTTCAGGGTCTGGGTGACGGAGTCCACGTCATTGGTGATACGGCTGAGTACCTCGCCGTGGGACACCTTGTCAAAGTAGGACATGGGCAGACGGTCGATCTTCTGGCTGATGTCCGTGCGCATGGTGTAGCTGACTTTGGTGGCGATACCCGCCATGAGCCAGCCCTGGACGTAGTTGAGTAGGGCGCTGAACAGGTACAGACCGCCCAGGAACAGCAAAATCTGGGCCAGAGCGTCAAAGTCAATGGAGCCCGTGCCGGCGATCATAGCCATCAAGCCCTCAAACAGCTTGGTGGTGGCTTGGCCCAGAATCTTGGGGCCAAGGATGGAAAATGCGGTGCCCGCAATGGCGCACACCAGAGCGATGATGAGCATGGGGAGGTAGCGCTTCATATAGCCCAGCAGCTTGATCATGGTGCCCTTGAAATCGGCTGCCTTTTCTCCCATCGGGTTACGGCCCATGGGGCCGTGTCTCATAGGTCCTGCCATTATGCCAATTCCTCCTTTGAAAGCTGACTTTGGGCGATCTCCTGATAGGTCTTGCAGGTGCGCATCAGCTCCTGATGGGTGCCGCAGCCTACCACCTTGCCCTGGTCTAGAACCAGGATCTGGTCTGCATCCAGAATGGTGGATACCCGCTGGGCCACGATGAGGACGGTGGCCTGGGTGGTGTACTCTTTCAGAGCGGCCCGGAGCTGGGCGTCGGTCTTAAAGTCCAGAGCGGAGAAGGTGTCGTCGAAGATATACACCGGGGCCTCTTTGGCCAGAGCCCGGGCAATGGACAGACGCTGCCGCTGTCCGCCGGAGACGTTGGTGCCGCCCTGGCTGATGGGGGTCTGCATGCCCTGGTCCAGGTGGGAGATGAACTCGGAGGCCTGGGCGATGCGGGCGCTGGTGTCGATGGTGTCCTGGGAGGCGTCGGGATTGCCGTACCGCAGGTTGCTCTCTACGGTGCCCCGGAGCAGCAGGCCCTTCTGGGGCACATAGCCGATGGCGTCCCGCAGTTCCTTCTGGGGAATGTCCCGGATGTCCACCCCGTCCAGGGTGATGCTGCCCTCGCTGACATCGTGGAAGCGGGGGATGAGGTTGATGAGGGTGGATTTGCCGGAACCCGTGGAGCCAATGAAGGCGGTGGTCTGTCCGGGTCGGGCCACAAAGCTCACGTGCTCCAATACGTCGGCGTCGGCACCGGGGTAGCGGAAGGACACATCTCGGAACTCCACCACGCCCTTCACAGGCTGGCTCAGGTGGGTGGGGTGGTCGCTGTCCTTGACCTGCACCTCCGTCTGGAGAATCTCGTTGATACGCTCGGCGGACACGGAGGCCCGGGGCACCATGATAAACATCATGCTGATGAACAAGAAGCTCATGATCACGTGCATGGCGTACTGGATAAAGGCCATCATGTCGCCCACCTGCAAGTTGCTGGCGGCGATCTGCTTGCCGCCGAACCACACGATGAGCAGGGACAGGCCATTCATCACCAGGGTCATGGCGGGCATCATGGTGGCCATGGCCCGGTTGACGAAGAGGGTGTTGGAGGTCAAATCCCCGTTGGCCTTTTCAAAGCGGTCCTGCATGAACTTCTGATTGGAGAAGGCGCGCACCACCATCAGGCCGCCGATCTCCTCCCGGCTGACCAGGTTGAGGCGGTCCACCAGGGCCTGCATCTTCTTAAAGCGGGGCATGGCCACGGCAAAGAGCACCAGCAGCAGGCCCAGCATGACGATGAGGGCCAAAGCCAGCACCCAGGCCAGGTTGACGCAGGTGGACAGGCCCATGATGAGGCCGCCAATGCCCATGATGGGGGCAAAGCACAGCAGCCGCAGGCCCATACTCAGGAAGTTCTGCACCTGGGTGATGTCGTTGGTGGAACGGGTGATGAGGGTGGCCCCGGAGAAACGGTCCATCTCATCGTTGTTAAAGTAGGTGACCTTGGTGAACACATCCCGGCGCAGGTCCCGGGCGACCCCGGCGCCCATGCGGGCCATGCAGTAGCCGGCGGCCACGGCGCACAGGGTGAGCAGCACCGCCAACACCGCCATGCGTCCACCCGTGGTGAGGATATAGTGGGTCTGAATGGCATCGGTGTCAGCGCCCAGCTGCTGATAGAAGGCCTTGACCATGGCCACACCCGTCTGTTCCAGCATGGTGTCCGGGGTCTGGGCTGCCACGTCAATGGCTTGCTGGATGAGTGCCTGAGCCTGGGGCTGGGCCAGCATCTGGCCCAGGGCCTGGAATCCCTCAGCCATAGAGGCCTGGTCGTCCTCGCTGGAGCCAGAGGCCTGGCTCATGACCTGGGTCAAGGCGTAGCTGGCCCGACCAAAGGCGGTCTCTACGGCCTGGGTGTCCTGGGTGTTCAGAGCCAGGTCGGTGTCTGTGGCCTTGGGAAAGGTGGCAGACAGGTCCTCATAGTCCGGGTGGTCTGCCAGGGCCACGTAGGCTTCCTCCACCACATCCCGGTCCTCCTGGGACATGAACTGCTCCATGAGACCGAAGGCATCAGCAGAGATTACCTGGGGAGCGGGGGAGGTGATGCCTCCCTGTTGCAGGCCTACATTGACGATGTCGCTCATGTAGTTGGGCAGGGACAGCTCCAGCATGGCCTGGCCAAAGAGAAACACAATGCCCATCAGCAACAAAACGGCATAGGGTTTCAAATAACGCTTGAGTTTCAGCATAAAATCTGGTTCCCTCCTAGAAGTTACGGTTTGCCCTGGGAAAATTCCTCTTGCACTGCCAGGGCCAGGCAGTGGAAGGCTTGGATGAGCAGCTGGGCGTTGACCCCGTCCTGGGTGTCCAGTCGGTGGAGCACCCGCTCCAGCTTTCCTAACATCTCAGAGCCGGTGGTCTGGAGTAGCTCGTTGCCCGCACTCGTCAGGTGAATCCACACGGTGCGGCGGTCCCGCTGGTCCGGCTCCCGCCGGACATAGCCCAGTTCCTCCAGCTTGGTGATGCGCTGACTCACCGCCGGCATACTCTGCTTCATGGCCTTGGCCAGGGTGGACAGGGTCATGGGATCAGGCTCTTTGGAGCAGCCCTCCCCCCAGGACAGAGCCTGGCCATTGGGACAGCGCAGGGTGTACAGGGTGAAAAATTCCGACTTGTTGATTCCGGTGTTGGGGATGGCCAGCTTCCAGGTGCGGCGCAGCAGGTCCATCTCCCGCAGCAGCTCCAGCGCACGTGGGTGTTGCTGATCCTTCAATGTTATAACCTCCCATCTTGATACTGAACCCTCAAAAAGGTTAAGTAACATAATTAAGAAACATAAGGGATTATAGGCGCGTCACTCCCGGTTGTCAATGGCTTTTCAAAAAGTTCACAAAATCGACAAATTCACCGGGGGAATATTCCAGCTTTCCGGTGCATAGGGTGCATTAGGTTGATTTGGACAAGGGAGGGAGCGTATGGACACAGGGGTGAGACGGCGTTCCACTCCGGC
>CABPXX010000148.1 GCA_902461475.1 uncultured Eubacteriales bacterium
ACCCCCGGCCACCAGGACTTCTCCGAGGACACCTATCGTACCCTCATGGCCGCCGACTCCGCCGTGATGGTCATCGACGCCGCCAAGGGCGTGGAGGCCCAGACCCGGAAGCTGTTCAAGGTCTGTGCCATGCGGGACATCCCCATCTTCACCTTTATTAATAAGATGGACCGGGAGGCCCAGGACCCCTTTGACCTGTGCCAGGAGCTGGAGCGAGAGCTGGGCATCGACACCTATGCCGTCAACTGGCCCATTGGCTGCGGCAAGGAGTTCCAGGGCGTATACGACCGCCAGCGCAAGAAGATCATCCACTTCACCTCCAACACCAACGCCAAGGCCGCCATCGCCACCGAGGTGAATCTGGACGACCCGGAGCTGGCCAACCTCATCGGCGAGAGCCACTACCGCCAGTTGGTGGATGAGATCGAGCTGCTGGACGGGGCCTCCTGCGAGTTCGACATGGACCGGGTGCGCCACGGCAAACTCTCCCCCGTGTTCTTCGGCTCCGCCCTCACCAACTTCGGCGTGGAGCCCTTCCTGGAGGATTTCTTGCGCATGACCACCGCCCCCCTGCCCCGCATGGCCGGGGAGGAGCTCATCGACTCCTTCGACGACGACTTCTCCGCCTTCGTCTTTAAGATTCAGGCCAACATGAACAAGGCCCACCGGGACCGCATTGCCTTTATGCGCATCGTCTCCGGTAAGTTCCAGGCGGACAAAGAGGTCTACCACGTCCAGGGCGGCAAGAAGATCAAGCTCTCCCGGCCCCAGCAGCTCATGGCCGCCGAGCGTGAGATCATTGAAGAGGCCTACGCCGGAGATATCATCGGCGTGTTTGACCCGGGTATTTTCTCCATTGGCGATACCCTGTGCACCGCCTCCCACAAGTTCCAGTTCAACCCCATCCCCACCTTTGCCCCCGAGCACTTCAAGCGGGTGCGGCCCCTGGACACCATGAAGCGCAAGCAGTTCCTCAAGGGCATGGAGCAGATCGCCCAGGAGGGCGCCATCCAGATCTTCAAGACCCCCTACTCCGGTATGGAGGAGGTCATTGTGGGCGTGGTGGGTACCCTGCAATTTGATGTGCTGGAGTACCGCCTGCGCAATGAGTACGGAGTAGACCTGTACGTGGAGGGCCTGCCCTACCAGTTCCTGCGTTGGATTGCGCACGATGGGGACGAGCCCCTCCGGGCCGACGACTTGGTGCTGCCCAACGACGCCATGCTAGTGGAGGACTACAAGGGTAACCAGCTGCTCCTCTTCGCCTCCGGCTGGTCCATCAACTGGACCGCCGACCGCAACAAGCAGCTGACCCTGCTGGAGTTCGGCGGCGCGCAGTTCTGAAGCCCTTCCCTCATCTGCCCAGTAGAAAGGTTGTTCCCTATGGCTGACCTATACGAGCAAATCACCCCGCCTCAGCAGCGCAAGGCCCCCAGCGGGAAGTGGAAAATCCTAGTGCTGCTGGCCATCGGCCTGGTCTTATTGCTGCTGTGTATCGTTCCGGTGGCCCGAATTCTGGGCCATCAGTACGGATATAAGCGGTTTGTCTCCGCCCTGTCCACCCAGACCTACCAGTGCTATTATCAGGACAATCTGCGGGCTGAGGTAGACGGCACCTCCCTGCGCATCACCGGAGACAACGCCTATGTGGTCTACAACGCCATCTCCGCTCTGGGGCCTGGCAAACTGCCTGGAACCCCACCCCAGGAGACCCCGGACGCCGTGCTGTACTACGGCAACGAGGCGGTGATGAAGCTGTGGAGCGTGACGTTGTCCCAGTCCGACCTCCGCCCCAGCGGGGTGTATGTGGAGTTTGACGGCCCCGAAGGGGACTTCTCCTACATCATCAACGGGAAGGACATGTCTTACTTTTCCGCCGCCCTCTCCCCGGAGAAAAATCCGGCATGGGAGGAATAATTCAAATAGCATCCCCCTGGGCTGTTCACAGCCCAGGGGGATTTCTTGTTATGTCTCTTGAGGGTCCACCCAGCCGCAGCTGCGGCCCACCGCTTTGCGCCAGCCCCGCAGCAGCTTGTCCCGCTGGGGCTGGTCCATGTTGGGGGTGTAGAGGCTGTCCAGGGTCCACTGGGCCTTTATCTCCTCCAAGTCCCGCCAGAACCCGGTGGCCAGGCCCGCCAGATAGGCCGCGCCCAGGGCGGTGGTCTCCCGAATCATGGGGCGGCGCACCTGCTTGCCCAGAATGTCCGCCTGGAACTGCATGAGGAACTTGTCTCGGGACGCGCCGCCGTCCACGCTCAGCTCGGTGAGGTGGATGCCCGTGTCCTTCTCCATGGCCTCCACCAGGTCGTAGCTCTGGTAGGCGATGGACTCCTGGGCTGCCCGGATGATGTGCTCCCGGGTGGTGCCTCGGGTGATACCGATGAGGCATCCCCGGGCGTACATGTCCCAATAGGGGGCGCCCAGTCCGGTGAAGGCAGGCACCAGGTACACCTCTCCGGTGTCCGGCACCTTCTGGGCATAGTACTCCGCATCCCGGGACTCGGTGATGAAGCGCAGCTCATCCCGCACCCACTGGATGACGGCCCCGCCCACAAACACGCTGCCCTCCAGGGCATACTGCACCTTGCCGTTTAGACCGATGGCAATGGTGCTGATGAGGCCGTTTTCACTGCGGTAGAGCTGGTCTCCCGTGTTCATGAGCAAAAAGCACCCGGTGCCATAGGTGTTTTTCGCCTCGCCGGGGGCAAAACAGGTCTGGCCGAACAGCGCCGCCTGCTGGTCTCCCGCGATTCCCGCAATGGGCACCTCCACCCCTTGGAGGTTCACATAGCCGTAGATTTCGCTGGAGTTGCACACCCGTGGCAGCATGCTCATGGGGATGCCCAGCTTTTCACAGATGGTCTCGTCCCACCGCAGGTCCTGGATGTTGTAGAGCATGGTGCGGCTGGCGTTGGTGTAGTCGGTGACGTGGACCTTGCCCCCGGTAAGCTTCCACACCAGCCAGCTGTCCACGGTGCCGAAGAGCAGCTTCCCCTGCTGGGCCCGCTCCCGGGCCCCCTCCACATGGTCCAGAATCCACTGGATTTTGGTGGCGGAGAAATAGGCGTCGATGAGCAGCCCCGTGTGCTCCTTGACGTATTCGGTAAAGGCCACGTCCTTCTTCAGCTCCTCGCACAGCCCCGCCGTGCGCCGACACTGCCACACAATGGCGTTATAAATGGGCTTGCCTGTGTCCTTGTCCCACACAATGGCAGTCTCCCGCTGGTTGGTGATGCCGATGGCGGCAATGTCTGCGGGGTCAATGCTGTTGCCCACCAGGGACTCAATGAGTACCCCGTACTGGGTGGAGTAAATCTCCATGGGGTCGTGCTCCACCCACCCAGGCGTGGGGTAGTGCTGGGCAAACTCCCGCTGTTCCAAGGCCACAATGTTCTGCTGTCGGTCGAAGACAATGCAGCGGCTGCTGGTGGTGCCCTGGTCCAGGGCGATGACGTACTGTTTCATACTCTTCCGCCTCCTGTGTCTGGTGTTGCCGCATCCAACAAAAAAAGAGCATAACTGGCGACTTGCCCCTCGCCCGTCCTGCTCCTCATCTTTCTTGGGTTGCACCCATTATGCCAGATTTTCACCCCCCTGTAAAGGGCTCCCCTCCCCGCCCGGTAAAAATCAGCGATACGACGCAAACCGCCCCTGGTTTTTCGTCACTGTGCACAGTCTAGCAGATGCACCATTTCTATCCCTTGCTTTTTTCCACAAAACCGGATATAATGGCCCCAACAAACGGATAGACCAAGGGGTTGAGCGCAACGCAGGTGGGTGGCCGCAATCAGGGGGCTGGATCTGGGTTGCGTTTTGCTTTGGAAGGGAGGTCCTTTTCATGTATGACGTCATCATTCTGGGCTGTGGGGTGGTGGGGGCTGCCGCCGCCTACCACCTGGCCCGGTATCCCCTGGATGTGGTCATTTTGGAGGCCCAAAACGACGTGGCCAACGGCACCACCAAGGCCAACAGCGCCATCATCCACGCCGGGTACGACCCGGAGCCGGGCACCCTCATGGCCCGGCTCAACGTGGAGGGCAACCGGATGGCCGGGGACATCTGCCAAAAGCTCCAAGTGCCCTTTGCCCGGGTGGGCAGTCTGGTACTGGCCTTTGACCAGGGGAACCTTCATACCCTGCGCACTCTCTATGACCGCGGCATCCAAAATGGGGTGCCGGGGCTGGAACTGCTGGACGCCGCCCAAGTGCGCCAAAAAGAGCCCAACCTCAGCGAGAACGTGGTGGGCGCCCTCTACGCCCCCACCGCCGGCATTGTGGACCCCTGGCAGTATGCGCTGGCCATGGCAGAGGTGGCGGTGGTCAACGGTGTGGAGCTCCACCGCTCCGCCCCTGCCACAGCCCTCACCCCCATGGAGGGCGGCTACGCCGTCACCACTCCCAAGGGGGTGTTTGAGGGAAAGTACATCCTCAACGCCACCGGGGTGTTCTCCGACCAGGTGCATGGGCTCTTAGAGAAGCCGGACTATGCCATCACCCCCAACCGGGGCGAATACTATCTACTGGACAAGAGCCAGGGGCACCAGGCGTCCCACGTGGTGTTCCAGTGCCCCAATGAGCGGGGCAAGGGGGTGCTGGCGGCCCCCACCATCCACGGCAATCT
>CABPXX010000149.1 GCA_902461475.1 uncultured Eubacteriales bacterium
GTCCTGGTCGGTGAGGGTGAGGGAGGCGGGGGCGTTCGCCTGGATGGAGGCATTCAGGGTCACGGGAATGAGCTGGGTGGGCTTATCATACCCGGCCCGGGCGGCGGCAAACAGTTCCTTGGGTTCTGGCTGCTGCTCCCGCACGCCAAACATGTGGGCGCCCTTATTGCCCATAAAGTACCCGTCGGTGAAGCCCTGGCGGGAGAAGGCGGCGGTGAGCTCCCGGCCCTCCCGCAGGGCGTCGGCGTACACCTTGGTGACCACCCACACGTACTCCGGCCGCTTCATTCGGCCCTCGATCTTGGCGCAGGCCACCCCCATGTCCTGGAGCTGGTTTAGGTGTCCGGCCAGGGACATGTCCTTGAGGGAGAGGGGGTAGCGGTCGGCTTTACCCTTCCAGCCGTAGCTCAGGCGGCAGGGCTGGGCGCACAGGCCACGGTTGCCGCTGCGGCCACCCAGCACCGAGGAAAAGAAGCACTGTCCCGAATAGCACATGCACAGCGCGCCGTGGACAAAGGTCTCAATCTCAATAGGGGAGTGGGCGCAGATGTAGGAGATCTCTTTGGCGGACAGCTCCCGGGACAGCACTGCCCGGGTGAGCCCCAAATCCGCACAGCGTTTCACACCATCCAGGTTGTGAATGGTCATCTGGGTGGAGGCGTGGAGGTGCACGTCGGGGGCCACTTTTCGCACCACCTGCAAAAGGCCCATGTCCTGGACCAGAATGGCGTCCACACCCAGCTGGGAAGCCTCCACCGCCACCTGGGCGGCCTGGGCCACTTCCCGGTCGGAGGCCAGGGTGTTGAGGGTGAGGTACACCTTCACCCCGTAGAGGTGGCACAGGTGAATGGCCTCCTCCAGCTCCTCCCGGTTGAAGTTGCGGGCGTTGCGGCGGGCATTGAAGGGGCCGTAGCCCAGATACACGGCATCCGCCCCGGCGTAGACCGCCGCACGGACGGCCTCGGGACTGCCAGCAGGGGATAATATCTCCATAGTATTCCTCCGTATTAGGGGCTTTCCCTTACTTCTTGACGTTCTTATCCTGGCGGGGATGCTTGGTCTGGTGCAGCTCCAGCTTCAGCTGGGCGTTCTCCTCCAGCAGGTCCTTGATCTGCTGGCGCAGGTTGGCGCTGGACACCTTGTCCTTGGCATACTGGTCGGCGATGTTCAGGCAGGTGAGCAGGGCGCAGTCCAGCTGACTGATTTCCGTGCCCTCCTGGGTCTGGCGCATCTGCTCATTGACGAAGTCCGCCACACGGCGTACGTAGTCCTTTCCCTCTTCCGCCAAAAGCGTATAGTTGTGTCCGGCTACGGTGACAGTGACACGATTTTGCATGGAAATTCCTCCTCGATTTTATCATTTCCAAGTACACAGCAGAATGCCTGCTGATATTTTTACAGCATAGCATTATATCACAACCATGGAAAAAAAGGAATGAAAAAACTCCCAGATGTCCAGAGTTTTTCCCATTTTTTCTTGTGAGTTGGGCGACGCCAAAGGAGGCCTTGCGGGCTGGGAGATTTTGCGGTATGGTAGCATTAAGAAGAGGGAAAAGGGGGGAGACCATGGGCCGAGAGGAGTTTCTAGAGCAGCTGTACCGGAGCATGTATGCGCCCCTGCTGCGCTACGCCCAATATGCCCTGGAGGGGGACGCCCTGCTGGCGGAGGAGGCGGTGCAGGAGGCCTTTGCCACCGCCTGGCGCAGAATCGATGTGCTCATGGGCAGCCCCAACCCCCAGGGCTGGATGATGGAGACCCTGAAACACGTCATCCAGGCCACCCGCAGGAGCCGGGACCGGGCCCGGTGGGCGGCCCAGGCGGCGGAGGAAGCCGGAGAGGTGGCAGCCACTGACGAGGAGAATTTGGACACCATCTACGGGGACTTGGTGGGCCAAGGGGCGTATGAGCTGATGAAAGAGTACGCCTTGGAGCACCAGAGTGTGGACGAGCTGGCCAGGGCCAGAGGGCTTTCCCGGGAAGCCTGCAAAAAGCAGTTGCAGCGGGCCAGAAAAAAGCTGAAAAACTATTTTGAAAAACAGCAGGAATAGGTGTCCCCAAATCAAGAGGACTCGACATATACCAAGTGAAAGGAGGAGCCAGGTATGCGAAAGTCCCGGGACGAGCTGGCCCGGATGGGCAGCGAAGAACTCAAAGAAATTCTGCGCCTGGATTCCCAAGGGGTGGAGGAATACCCCACCGAGGACATTTTGTACATTCTGGACCTGTTGGGCCAGAGAGAAGAGGAGACGGGTGAGGTCCATGTGGATGTAGATGCGGCCTGGAGCCGGTTTCAGCGGGACTATCTCCACCCAGAAGAGGAGACCCAAGTCCCTGTACACACCGAAAAAGTACGGCATTGGAAGCGGCTGCCCCGTGGCCTGGGAGCCACCGCTGCGGCGCTGGTGCTGGCGTTTGTGGGCATGCTCACCGCCCGGGCCGCCGGATGGGTGGGGGACGATCCCTTACAGGGCGTTCTGGACACCTACGGCGTCACCCAGGTGAAGGCCCCCTCCTGGCTACCCCGGGGGTGCCAGAGCCAGACCACGGAGCGGATTTATACTCTGGATCAGGTGTACTATCAGCTGAACACCACCTATGAATACCAGGGGAACACCATGGTTTTGGAGATTTCCAATGCAGATATCTCCCAAGCGGCCCTGAAAACCGCGGAAGCAACCGTGGAGCGCACCGAGGTGTACGGACAGACCGTGTATATCCTGGAGCATTCGGATGGTGTGACCGTGACGTGGCTCAGCGGGCAGGTAGCCTGTTGCCTGGAAGGCCCCGAACAGGAGGTGTTAGTGAGAATGGCGGAATCCATGTTAGCGTAAGGTGGCCACATGGAAGAGAAGGGACGTGAGACCATGAAAAAGAGAATGGCTGCCATCAAACAGGTACTTATGAAGGAGGTCCCCGTCTGTCGCCTGGCCTTTTGGGGACTTGTGGTGGCGTTTTGTGCCTCCTGCTGCATCAATCTGATCCAGCTGGACCGGTGGAATTCCAGCCGGGAGCTGAGCTTGGCGGGCTCCTATTCCACGCAGGCCTATGGGAGCGTGTATGTGGTGTTTGACAAATATGGGCATTACTGCAAGTACACCCAGCAGGACGGCCTGCTGGAGGAGGGCACCTATGTAGAGTCTGGGGGAAATCAGTACCATCTGAAGGGGAATGCAGGGGAAAGCGGAGGCATTCTCCTGGTGAAAGATGGGGTATATTACACCTCTGAGGACGGTTCTCTCACCTATGCCCCCAAATTTTACGATATTCCCGTCTTTGTGGGCAATTGGACCCTGGAGTGGGAAGGCTGGTAAGAACGGACTAGGACACATGATTGTGGAGGTGAAGGAGTATGAAGAGCGAGAACAAACCTATGCGTGGATATGTGGCAGTCCTTGTGGTCTTTGTAGTGGTGGTAGTGGGCATCTTCGGCTACCGTGGCTACATCCACTACCGGGAGACCCACCCCGTTTGGCCCAGTGGTGAACTGGGCGACCTCTGGGAGGAACTGGGGGAGACCCTGCCCCGGGACGCCACCATGGAGCAGCTGGAGGAGCGGGGATATCGGGACGTCACCCAAATCCAGCCCGAAGAGCTCCAGGAGGTTTCGGAGTTTCTGGACCCCACAAAAGAGACGGGGAAACGGCTTCTCATCCTGTCTAAGGACACCGAGGAGAAGGGCCCGGTGCTTCTGGTGTTTCAGCGCAACCTCAGAGAGAAACTGGTGGCCCTGGACACCTATGTGGTGCAGGACCGGGGCGTGTTTGATGGGGGCACAAAATACGAGATGAAGAGCGAAACGGTGGAGGAGGACGGCGTGACCCAGGTGTGGCTGCGCTGGCATCGTGTCTGGTCTGGCGAGCCGGAACGAGAGGACTGCCTGCTCTACAGCTACCGCTCTGCCCAATGAGTCTGTGAGTAAAAAATGGGGCTGCTGCATGGTGATGCGGCAGCCCCGTTTGCCTGCATCTCCCACTCGGGGAGAGCATAGCATTTCTCGGGGCATTGTGGTATACTCAAACCAAATACCCATACCACAAGGAGGAAACCCACATGAAAGCAGTGGTGACCAGAGTGAAAAACGCCCGGGTGGAAATCGACGGGGCGGTGAACGGAGCCATTGACCAGGGCCTGCTGGTGCTGTTGGGCGTCGGCCCCGACGACACCCAGGCCACGGCGGACAAAATGGCGGATAAAGTGTGCGGCCTGCGGATTTTCGAGGACGAGGCCGGGAAAATGAACCGGAATCTGGAGACGGTGGGGGGCGCGCTGCTGGTGGTCAGCCAGTTCACCCTCTACGCCGACACCTCCTCCCGCCGCCCCGGCTTCTCGGGGGCCGCCAAGCCGGACCTGGCCATCCCCCTCTATGAGCGGTTCATGGACCAGTGCCGGGAGCGGGGCTTCACCGTGGAGCACGGGGAATTTGGGGCGGACATGCAGGTGTTCTCCCAAAATGACGGCCCGGTCACCATCCTGCTGGAGCTGTAAGGAGGGGAGCGTATGCCCACCATTCGACAACTAGACCCCCATGTGGCGGACCTCATCGCCGCCGGTGAGGTGGTGGAGCGGCCCGCCTCGGTGGGGAAAGAGCTGATGGGAAA
>CABPXX010000150.1 GCA_902461475.1 uncultured Eubacteriales bacterium
GGCCCGGGGGAAAGGGGCGCCGGGCCCCGTATGCCAGCCGCTGCATTGAAAACGAAATTCTCATGTACTTCCGCTCCCAGCGGAAGACCCAGGGAGAGCTGTCCCTCTCCGACAGTCTGGACGGAGACCCGGAAGGCAATTCCCTGTCCCTGATGGACGTGGTGTGCGTGGACGACACCATGCTGGAGGACCTGGACCTGCGGGACTCCTGCCAGCGGGTGCGGGAGTGCGTGGACACCTGCCTCACCCCACGGGAGGCCCACATCATCAAGCTGCGCTACGGCCTCAACCAACAGGCCCCCCTCACCCAGCGGGAAATCGCCACCCTGTGCGGCATCAGCCGCTCCTATGTCTCCCGCATCGAAAAAAAGGCATTGGAAAAGCTGCGTCAAGCTTATGAGGCTCATTGAAACGCATAAAAAAGCGCATGTCTCGAAGTGAGATATGCGCTTTTATCTATATTCTGTTATCGCCGGGTCTTCAAGCGAGCCATAGCCCGGGCCAGAGCGGCCTTGGAGTGGTAGTACTCCTGGATGCTCTGCTTCTGGCGCAGACGCTCCTCGGCACGCAGCTTGGCGGCCTCGGCACGCTTGCGGTCGATCTCCTCGGGGTGCTCGGCAAAGCCCACCAGCAAGATCACGTAGTTCGGCTTGATTTCGGCAAAGCCAGCGCCCACAGCGGCGGGCTCCCACACATCATCCACCTTGTAGCGCAGTTCGCCGGGCTCAATGGCGGTGACCGTAGGGGCGTGGCCTGCATAGACGCCCATCTGGCCGTCCACAGCGGGGAAGATCAGAGCCTGGGCGGGTCCAATGTAGAACTGCCGCTCGGGAGTGATGATCTCCAGGTAGAAGGTATTGGCTTCTGCCATTATACCGCCCCCATCTTCTTGGCCTTGGCCACGACCTCGTCCACGTTGCCCACGTTGCTGAAGGCAACCTCGGGGTACTTATCCAGCTCGCCACCCAGAATCACTTCGAAGGAGCGGAGGGTGTCCTCCAGCTTCACATAGCGGCCCTCCAGGCCGGTGAACTGCTCGGCCACCGAGAAGGGCTGGGAGAAGAACTGCTGAATGCGGCGGGCCCGCTCCACGGTGCGGCGGTCGTCCTCGCTGAGCTCTTCCATACCCAGAATGGCGATGATATCCTGTAACTCACGATAGCGTTGCAGCAGCTCCTGGGTGCCGCGGGCGATCTTGTAGTGCCGCTGGCCCACCACGTCGGGCTCCAGGATGCGGGAGGTAGACTCCAGGGGGTCCACGGCGGGGTAAATGCCCTGCTCCACGATCTTACGGGACAGCACGGTGGTGGCGTCCAGGTGGGCGAAGGCGGTGGCGGGGACGTACACAGCCTGGACGGAGGTGATGGAGCCGTCCTTGGTGGAGGTGATACGCTCCTGCAGAGCGCCCAGCTCGTTGGCCAGAGTGGGCTGATAGCCCACGGCGGAGGGCATACGGCCCATCAGAGCGGAGACCTCAGAACCGGCCTGGATGTAGCGGAAGATGTTGTCGATGAAGAGCAGCACGTTCTGCTTCTCCTGGTCCCGGAAATACTCGGCCATGGTCAGGCCGGTGAGGGCCACACGCATACGGGCTCCGGGGGGCTCGTTCATCTGACCGAAGACCAGGGCGGTCTTCTCAATGACGCCGGAGTCGGTCATGTCCCGCCACAGGTCGTTGCCCTCACGGGTACGCTCGCCCACACCGGTGAAAATGGAGTAGCCGCCGTGCTCGGTGGCAATGTTGTGAATGAGCTCCTGAATCAAAACAGTCTTGCCCACGCCGGCGCCGCCGAACAGGCCGATCTTACCGCCCTTGGCGTAGGGGGCCAGCAGGTCGATGACCTTGATGCCGGTCTCGAACACCTCCACCACGGGGCGCTGCTGCTCGAAGGCGGGGGGCTGACGGTGGATGGACCAGGTCTCCTTGGCGTCCACAGGGCCCTTCTCGTCGATGGTGTCGCCCAGGACGTTGAACATACGGCCCAGGACGCCCTTGCCCACGGGCACGGAGATGGGGGCGCCGGTAGCGGTCACTTCCATGCCACGGCCCAGGCCCTCACTGGGGGAGAGCATGATGCACCGCACGGTGTCCCCGCCCATGTGCTGGGCCACTTCCATGACCTGACGCTTCCCGTCCAGCTCCACCTCAAGGGCTTCCTTGATCTCGGGCAGGACGCCGCCGCCAAAGGCCACGTCTACCACAGGTCCCATGACCTGTACAATGGTTCCTCTATTTTCCTTCATATCGTCTCACCTTTCGGGTGTCATGATTTCGTGGGGTTACTGGGCCGCCTGAGCGCCGCCCACCACCTCGGTGATCTCCTGGGTGATGGCGGTCTGGCGGGCACGGTTATAGGACAGGTTCAAGGTTTGCAGCATGGCCCGGGCGTTGTCGCTGGACGACTTCATGGCGGTCATGCGGGCATTTTGCTCCGAGCAGTAGGACTGCACCAGAGCGCCGAACAGGTCGCCCTTTACATAGCCGGGGACCAGGCGGTCCATAACCGCCTTCACCGAGGGCACATAGGCCACATCCCGGTTATAGGAGCTGGTCTCCTCCTCCTGGGGGAAGGCGTCTGGGTCCAGGGGGAGCAGCTTGTGGATGGTGGGCTCCACCTGGAAGGAGTTGACCATGCGGGTGAAGATGACGTACACCTCGTCCAGCTGTTCCCGGCGGAACAGCTCCAGCATGGTCTCCGACATATCCCGGGCCCGGCCCACGTTGGGGTTCTGGGCGGTGTAGAGGAACTCTACATCAATGGGAATGCCGTGCTCCATGAAGTAGGAGCGTCCCACCTGGCCCACCACAAACAGGCTGGTGTTGGCAGACTGGCGCAACTTCTCCTCCGCCAGCTTGAGAATGTTATGGTTGTAGGCACCGGCCAGGCCCTTGTCTCCGGTGATGACAATGTAGCCGATCTTCCGCTTCTCCGCCGGAATGTGGGGACGCTTATCAAAGAAGACATGGTTGATCTCCGGAGAGTGGTGGAGAATGTCAGAGATGGTGGTGCCGATTTTCTGAAAGTAGGGCTCCACATCGGCCAGCTGCTTGCGGGCTTTCTGAAGATTCGAGGAAGAGATGAGGAACATGGCGTTGGTGATCTTCAGAGTCTGCTCCACGCTTTTGATGTGGGTACGGATTTCCTTTATGCTTGCCATGTGGCGCTCACCCGCTTCTTGGCGTCCTCCAGCACCCCGCGGATGGTCTCAATGGCAGGACCGCTGAGGTTTCCGGTGGACTGAATCTCGTCCATGACGTCGGCGTGCTCCTGCTCCATCTCCTGGGCGAAGTCCATGACGAAGTCCCGGACCTTGTCCAGAGGCACGTCGTCCACCAGGCCGTTGGTGGCCACGTAGAGGATGACAGCCTGACGGCTCACAGGCAGGGGGTGGTACAGAGGCTGCTTGAGCAGCTCCAGCAGACGGCGGCCGTGGTCCAGGGCCTGCTGGGTGGCGGGGTCCAGGTCAGAGGCGAACTGGGTGAACACCTCCAGCTCCCGGAAGCGGGCCAGGTCGATACGCAGGGTACCGGCGGTCTTTTTGATGGCCCGGGTCTGGGCGGAGCCGCCCACACGGGACACGGACAGACCCACGTTGACGGCGGGGCGCTGACCGGCAAAGAACAGGTCGTTTTCCAGGTAGATCTGGCCGTCGGTGATGGAAATGACGTTGGTGGGGATGTAGGCGGACACATCGCCGGCCTGGGTCTCAATGATGGGCAGGGCGGTCATGGAGCCGCCGCCGTACTCACGGGTCAGGCGGCAGGCCCGCTCCAGCAGACGAGAGTGGAGATAGAACACGTCGCCGGGGTATGCCTCACGACCGGGGGACCGCTTGAGCAGCAGAGACAGGGTACGGTATGCCACCGCGTGCTTGGACAGATCGTCGTAGACGATGAGCACGTCCTTGCCACGGCTCATAAAGTACTCGCCCATGGCCGCACCGGCATATGGAGCGATGTATTGCAGGGGGGCGGACTCGCTGGCAGTGGAAGAGACAATGATGGAGTAGTCCATGGCCCCGTGCTTTTTCAGGGTGTCCTGAATGCGGGCCACGGTGGAGGCCTTCTGGCCGATGGCCACGTAGATGCAGATCACATCCTGGCCCTTCTGGTTCAGAATGGTGTCCACGGCAATGGCGGTCTTACCGGTCTGGCGGTCACCGATGATCAGCTCACGCTGGCCACGGCCAATGGGCACCATGGCGTCAATGGCCAGGATACCAGTCTGCATGGGCACGTTGACGGGCTCACGGGTGACCACGCCGCTGGCCTCATGCTCGATGGGGCGGGTCTCAGTGGTCTCGATAGGGCCCAGGCCGTCAATAGGCTGGCCCAGCACGTTGACCACACGGCCCACCAGGGCGTCGCCCACGGGCACGTCGGCAGCACGTCCGGTGCGGCGCACCACGGTGCCCTCCTTTACCCCGGCGTCGCTGCCCAGCAGCACCACGCCCACGCTGTCCCGGGCCAGGTTCATCACCATACCCTTGACGCCGGTGTCCAGCTCCACCAGCTCACCGTACACCGCCTTGTCCAGGCCGTAGACGGTGGCAATGCCGTCGCCCACCTCCAGGAAATCATCTGCAC
>CABPXX010000151.1 GCA_902461475.1 uncultured Eubacteriales bacterium
GACGCAGGCGCTCGCCAACGATGGCGCGCTCCAGAAATACGTCGTTGCGGTAGTTGCCCACCTCACCGGGAATGATCTTGTAGGGCAGCTCCTCAATGCGCTTCTCCACCGGCCACTCGGTGTGATAAGCCATGCGGGCCACCTCGCGGAAAATGCGGTGGCGAATCTCCTGAATACGGGTTTCTACACCTCTCATGTTGTACAGTCCTCCTTCTGTATCTCATGGGTAATCACATATAGCATACATCAAAAGTCCGGGCTTGTAAATGCAAGATTGGAAAATTGGTGAAAAGTTTCACAAGACTAACGAGAGGGGCCGGGGCGGCCCCTCTCGTGGGGAAGTGCGGTGGGTCAGGCCAGGAACTGAATCTGGTTGACGCACACAAAATAGATGCGGTTGTTGGCAGAGTTGGACAGCACCAGCACGTTGCCCACGGTGCCCAGCAGGGTGACCCCCTGGAGCACCAGAGGCCCGGCCACAATGGTGACCTTGCGGCTGAGGTTGCTCTGGGACAGAGGGGACAGCAGCCCGGCGGCGCAGCAGCACTCGTCGTCTGAGCAGGCGCAGGAACAGGCACAGCACCCGCAGGGATTGGGGCAGGGGTTGAGGCACTGGGACAGGATCTTCTGAATGGTCTGGAAGTTGTTGGCGGTGGCCTGGTCAGAGGTGATGTCCCCGGAGGCGGGGGCGGTGGCGGTTTGCAGGGCCACGGCGGTGAGCTGACACAGGGGCACCTGGGTGGCGGTGACTCCGGTGCTGGTCTCCGGGGGCGTATTCACCAGAGCGGAGATCTCCAGCAGGTCGCAGTTGCAGGGGGAGAAGCGGCGGAAGGACCCGGACATGGTGTTCAGGTTATCCGAAGGGGTGGTGCCTGCGGGAGTGGTGTTGATGGTGGCCCCTGCCACGTAGGTATTGGTGACAAAGGCGGCCTGGTTGAAGTCCAGCAGGGTGGCCAGCTGACTGTTGCACAAAAGCTGGAGGGCCGCCCGGAAGGACTGCTTGCAGCAGCAGCCCTCCTCCACCTGTACCGGGGTGGGACAGGGGGGCGTGGGCATGGGCTGGCAGCAGCAGATCATGGGTGTGGTCTGGCCGGGACAGGGATTGGGACAGGGGTTGCAGGTATTACAGGTGTTGCAGGTACAGCTGCCCTTGGCACAGCTGGAATTCTGCTGGGCGGCGAACTCCTCCGCCGTGACAGACCCGTTCCAGGACTGGGTGGGCCAAAGATTCTGGTTCATGTGATTCGCTCCTTTCAAAGGTGGGGTTTCCTCATGGGAAACCGCCAGGGTGCACCACATTCTATGCCAATGGGGGCGGGACGGTCCCCAAAGGCAGAGAAGGAAATAAATTCCGTACTCCACAATATTTCGAAATAATCAAAGCCGCTATTTACAACAGCCACAAGATATGGTATCCTGTCTAAGCGCCACTCGACCAGGGGAAATCCCGGACTCCCTGGAAGACGTGGCGGCTGAATTCCATAGAATGCGATGACGACGGTGTGTTATCCCACCTGGGGCGACCGCCGCTTTGTCCCGCTTAGGATAAAAATAACGGGAGAAAGGGCGTTACAAATGAAAGTAATCAAGCGAGATGGCTCCACTGTAGACTTTGACCGCAGCAAGATTGTCGTGGCCATTCAGAAGGCCAATCTGGCGGTGGAGGAACCCTATCGCATGGACGATGCCTCCATTGAAGCCATCGCCGACTCCGTAGCCAGCAAGGACCGCAAGCGCCTGCTGGTGGAAGATATACAAGATATGGTGGAGAAGCGCCTGATGGAGGCGGAGAAGTACGAGCTGGCCAAGGCTTATATCATCTACCGCTATACCCGCGCTCTGGTGCGCAAGGCCAACACCACCGACGAGTCCATCCTGGCTCTGATCCGCAACGACAACAAGGACCTGGCCGAGGAGAACTCCAACAAGAACACCGCCATCGCCTCCACCCAGCGCGACTACATCGCCGGTGAGGTGAGCCGGGATTTGACCCGTCGTCTGCTGCTGCCGGAGAAGATCTCCAAGGCCCACGACGACGGCGTGCTCCACTTCCACGACGCCGACTACTTTGTCCAGCACATCTTCAACTGCTGCCTGGTGAACATCGGGGACATGCTGGACAACGGCACCATGATCAACGGCAAGCTCATCGAGTCTCCCAAGAGCTTCCAGGTGGCCTGCACCATCGTCACCCAGATCATCGCCTGTGTGGCCTCCAACCAGTACGGCGGCCAGTCCGTGGAGATGAGCCACCTGGGCAAGTACCTGCGTCTGACCTATGAGAAGTACCTGCGCCGCACCCGGGAGGCTGCCCCCGAGCTGGACGATGAGACCGTGGAGAAGATCGCCAAGGCCCGCACCAAGGACGAGCTGAAGAGCGGCGTGCAGACCATCCAGTACCAGATCAACACCCTCATGACCACCAACGGCCAGTCTCCCTTTGTCACCCTCTTCCTGGTGCTGCGGGAGAACGACCCCTACATGGAGGAGAACGCCGCCATCATCGAGGAGATTCTCACCCAGCGCCTGGAGGGCATCAAGAACGAGAAGGGCGTGTACATCACCCCCGCCTTCCCCAAGCTGGTGTACGTGCTGGATGAGTGCAACTGCCTCAAGGGCGGCAAGTACGACTACCTCACCCGCCTGGCGGTGAAGTGCTCGGCCAAGCGCATGTACCCCGACTACATCTCTGCCAAGAAGATGAAGGAGAACTATGAGGGCAATGTGTTCTCCCCCATGGGCTGCCGCTCCTTCCTCTCCCCCTGGAAGGACGAGAACGGCAACTACAAGTTCGAGGGCCGCTTCAATCAGGGCGTGGTGTCCATTAACCTCCCCCAGATCGGCATTGTCTCCGGCGGCGACGAGGAGAAGTTCTGGAAGGAACTGGACGAGCGCCTGGAGCTGTGCTACGAGGCCCTCATGTGCCGCCACAATGCCCTGAAGGGGGTCCACTCCGATGTGTCCCCCATCCACTGGCAGTACGGCGCCATCGCCCGTCTGGAGAAGGGCGAGACCATCGACAAGCTGCTGGAGGGCGGTTACTCCACCCTGTCCCTGGGCTACATCGGCCTGTACGAGCTGACCAAGCTGGTGAAGGGCTGCTCCCACACCACCCCCGAGGGCGAGGAGTTTGCCCTGCGGGTGATGCGCCACCTGCGGGAGACCACCGACCGGTGGAAGAAGGAGACCGGCCTGGGCTTTGCCCTGTACGGCACTCCCGCCGAGAGCCTGTGCTATCGCTTTGCTCGCATTGACCAGGAGAAGTACGGCACCATCGAGGATGTCACCGACAAGGGCTACTACACCAACTCCTACCACGTGGACGTGCGGGAGCATGTGGACGCCTTCTCCAAGTTCCACTTTGAGAGCCAGTTCCAGAAGATCTCCTCCGGCGGTGCCATCTCCTACGTGGAGGTGCCCAACATGCGCCACAACCTGGAGGCTATGGAGGATGTGGTGCGCTACATCTATGACAACATCCAGTACGCCGAGTTCAATACCAAGAGCGACTACTGCCAGGTGTGCGGCTACGACGGGGAGATTCAGATCAACGACGAAGGCCAGTGGGAGTGCCCCAGCTGTGGCAACAAGGACCACAACAAGATGAACGTCACCCGCCGCACCTGCGGCTACCTGGGCGAGAACTTCTGGAACGTGGGCAAGACCAAGGAGATCAAGTCCCGGGTGCTCCACCTGTAAGAGAGAGGGAGCTGCATGAATTACGCCACCATCAAGTGGGCGGACGTGGCCAACGGCCCCGGCGTACGGGTGTCCCTGTTCGTCTCCGGCTGTACCCACCACTGCCCCGGCTGCTTCAATGAGGAGGCCTGGGACTTCTGCTACGGCAACCCCTTCACCCCGGAGGTGGAGGACAAAATCCTGGAGGCCCTGGCTCCCTCTTATCTCAAGGGCCTGTCCCTGCTGGGCGGCGAGCCCTTCGAGCCCGCCAACCAGGCGGTGCTGTTGCCCTTCCTGAGACGGGTGAAGGAGAAGTATCCGGACAAGGAAATCTGGTGCTATTCCGGATACACCCTGGACGGGGAGCTGTGGCAGGAGAGCCGTGCCCGGTGCGAACACACCGACGAGATGCTCTCCCTCATCGACGTGCTGGTGGATGGCCGCTTTGTGGAGGAGCTCAAGGACTTAAACCTGCGCTTCCGAGGCTCTGCCAACCAGCGCATCATTGATGTGCCCTCCAGCCTGAAGGCCCACCAAGTGGTGGAGTGGAAGGGCGAGCACACCATCCAGCCCATACAGAAATAACAAGAAGGCCCGGACACAGCTTGCGCTTGTCCGGGCCTTTGTGATAGGATAAATCAAATTGTACTTGGAGGAATCCACCTATGACACAACCTGTATCTGTGAAGTTGTTAGACCCCCGGGCCAAGATGCCCACCTATGGCAGTGTGGACGCGGCCGGGGCGGACCTGTATGCCGTCCCCGACGGCCCCGTCACCGTGGCTCCCGGCCAGACGGTGCTCATTCACACCGGGCTGGCCCTGGCCATCCCTCAGGGCTTTGTGGGCCTGGTGTACGCCCGGTCTGGCCTTGCCACCAAGCAGGGA
>CABPXX010000152.1 GCA_902461475.1 uncultured Eubacteriales bacterium
AGACGGACACCCGACCGTAGGCGATGACCGACAGGCCGTTGACGGGTTTAAAGCGCAGCCGGGCCGCATCCCCCCGGAACATGACGCAGCGGATGCTCCCCTGCTCGTCCTTGAGGGAAAAGTAGTGGTGCCCGGAGGGGTAGCACTTGTAGTTGGACACCTCGCCCCGCACCAGAAGCCCCCGCAGCAGGGGGTCGCCGTCCACCAGCTCCTTGAGATACCCGTTGACCTGGGAGACGGAATAGACGGGCAATTGGGTGCCACTCACGGCTCAATCCCCCGTTCCACCGCCCGGTGGGCTAGGATGGCCACCCCCAGGGCGTTGTCCGTGGAGTACTGGGGCGGCGCAAAGATGGCCCCCAGGGGCTCCAGGCGACTGCGCAGCAGAGAGTTGGAGGCCACGCCGCCGGAACACAACACCGGCAGGTTCCCGTATTTTTTCTGGGCCCAGGCGGTGGTGCGGGCCAGCACCGAGGCCAGGGTCTCAAAGGTGAATCGGGCCACGTCGGCGGGGGCTACCCCGGCCTCTGCCATGCCCTTGATCTTATTCTCCATGCCGGACAGGGAGAAGGAGCCCTCCTTGGTCTTCACCACAAAGTACTTCTCCTCCTGGGAGTCCCGGCTGAGCACGTCCATGGCCTTTCCCGCCGGGAAGTCCAGGCCCAGCATGACGCCGATGCGGTCCACCAGCTGGCCCGCGGAGATGTCCGAGGTGCCGCCGATGAGCTGGGCTTGGACGGTGTGCCCGTGGGGGTGCACCACCAACAGCTCGGTGGTTCCGCCGGACAGGTGCCAGGCCAGGTGGGGCTGGTCCATCAAGTCCTCCCGCCCCGCCGACCAGGCGGCCGCCGCAATGTGGCCCTGCTGATGGGAACAGGGATAGAAGGGCACGCCCAGAGCGGCGGCCAGAGACCGCCCCTGTCCCTCGCCCACCAGGAAGCAGGGCATGTAAGACCCCTCCACTTCCCGGGGCTGGGTGGAGGCACCTACGGCCCGGATTTCTCCGATGGCCCCTTCGGCCCGCAGCGCCTCGGTCATCAGGTGCAGACGCTTGACGTGCTGAAACACCGCCTCGCTCTGACGCAGACCCAGGGAGCCCTCTTGCACCGTCAGGAGACGGCCGTGGTTTACCCCCACTCTGCCGTCAAACACCGCCGCCGACGTGGTATAGTTGCTGGTGTCAAATCCTAAACACATTCCTGCCATCCTTGTCCCCTCCCTCGTTGTCTTCTCGTCAGTCCTGTTCCCGGGGAAACTCCTCCCGGACAAATGCGCCCAAGATGCCGTTGACAAACCGCACCACGTCCTCATCCAGGTACTTCTTGGAAATTTCCACTGCTTCGTTGATGGCCACCTTGTTGGGCACATCGGGCATGTACAAAATCTCGTACATGGTCAAACGCATGATGGCTGCCGCCACCCGGTCAATGCGGGAAAACCGCCATCCCTTGGCGTGGCGCTCAATGTAGCCGTCCAACTCGGCGCCGTGGTCGGCCACCCCCCGCACCAGGGTGACAATATACTCTTTGAGCCCTTCGCCGGGGAACTGGGCGTACAGCTCTTCCTCCCGGCCTCTGGCTGCAAAGGCCTCTTCCGTCAGCTCCCGCTCCAGCAGCTGGTCCGCCTTCAGGTTGGAAAACGCCAGCTCAAAGGTGAGATGCATCGCAATTTCCCGGGCTGTTTTTCTGGTCATGGAACCTTCATCCTTTCGCGGCTCACCCGCCGCCTAATCTAAAAGGGGTATACTCCCCCAATGTGTATATACATTGATTATACACGCAATGGGCGGAAAAGAAAACCCCTTTCCCGCCCCCTGCGACGAATTTGGACAAATGGGCAACCCAGCCCCATTCCCCGCAGATTCCCTGTGCAAAACGCAAAAGAGCCGCTGCGCACATTACGCAGCGGCTCCGCCTTGTTTTGTTTACTTCTGGAAGGTCACGCCGGACACCGTGACGTTGACCCCGGCCACGTCCAGGCCGCTGGTGTTCATCACTGCGTTCTGAATGGCGTCCTGCACGTTCTTGGCCACCTCGGGCACCACGTAGCCGTACTTGACCAGGATGGTGACGTCCACCATCACGGCCTCGCCCTCCACCTCCAGGTGGACGCCCTTGGCCACGCTCTTGCGGGTCACCAGAGCCGCCACGTCGTTGGTCAGGGTGGTGCCCAGAGCACTCACGCCGTCCACTTCCATGGCTGCTGCCCCGGCGATGACGGCCAGAACCTCCTCAGAGATGTTCACGCTTCCCAGCTCTTCCTGGCGGGAGATATATTCCTTGCCTTCGGCCATACTGCCTCACGCTCCTTCTTCGTTCTCAGGGCAGCCAAACGTCCGCCCGGTTTCAGATAACTGGAGACATTATACCACCGCAAGGCCTAAAATACAATCCTGTTTTTCTAGGGTTTGGCCTCAATGATCTTGATCTGATCTGCGCTGAGTCCCGTTTCTTCCCGCACAATCTCCACGATTTTCGCAATGTCCGTCTCGCTCAGTCCCTGGTCTGTGGAGGACACCACCAGGTTGACCCCGTCCTCCCCAATGAAGCACACACAGTCTCCGTATCCCTTGGCGGTGACCAGGTTCTCCACCTGGGCCTCCGAGAGGGTGTCGTCGGCCATAGTCTGGATGGAGGCGTTGGCCTCATCCACCACCTTCTGGTCCGCCTTCTCGTCGGCTGCCGCCTCCTGCAACAGCTCCAGGGCGCTGTCCCGGGCCTGCTGACGGTTGAGCCGTGCGCTGGCAAAGTAGCCGCTGCCCGTCTTCTCCTCCGTCTGGCCCTCCGCCGTCTCTCCATCCTGCTCCTCGTCCACGCCATTGACCAGGGTGGTCTGACCCAGCACCTTGCCGTCACTGCCGTCGGTGCCGCTGCCCTCTCCGGTGAGTTGGTTGTTGTAGGACCAGTTGAGATACACCGCCACCCCCACAAACAACACGATGGCCAACACCACTGCATTGCGTTTCCAAACGCTCATCCTTCTACCTCCTAAATGACATCGAATTCAGTCGCCCGCACATATGGTAATCCGGTCCGAGCCCAGCCCGGTGAGGGCCGACACCGCCTGGGTGATGGCCAGCTGCACCTGGGGGTCGTCCCCGCCTGGGCACACCACCAGCGCCCCTCGAAAACTGGGGTAATACTGGGTCAGCAGAACCACTTCCTCTCCATCCTCCCCGTCGCAGATCACCGTGGTCTGCTCCTGGGAGCTCTCCTTCTCTCCCTGCTCTTCCACCCGGTCCTCAGCCAGCACCCGCTCCACCCCCTTGTCCAGGGAGAGGAGCACCGTAGCGTCCCCCGCCCCTTGGATGCGGGAGATGGCCTGAGCCAGCCGTTGCTCCAGCTCTTCCACCGAGAAGGACTCTTCCTCCGCCTTCTGGCCCTGGGTGTCCGGGCCCGAGGTAGCGGTACGCTGGGTGGGCCAGGCCACCAGCACCAACCCCACCACGGCCAGAACCAGCACCAGCTTGTATTGCCGCAGCCAGCTGCGCCACTGCTCCCCATTGGGCATGTTCCAATTCCACTTCACCCCGATATCACCTCAAAGCTCTGGCGCTCATAGGGAATCCCCAGATCCGCCTGCATCATGTCCGCCAGGGCGTCTCTCTGCTCTTGGGTCCAGGTCCCTGTTAAGCAGACTGACCACGGCTGCGGTATCTCGTCATCCCATGCAACCACCACCTCCACCTGACACGTCACACCCAGCGATTCCGCCTTGTCCAAAATATATGCGCCGGTTTCCTCCTCTATGATGGATTCATACAGCAATTGATTTTGTTCCATGAGCGCCTCCTCTGCCTCCTCCATAGCCTGGGTATCCCATTGCAGCAGCTCCTGCCAGTCCTCTTCTTCCATACCCACGATGGGCCCCAGGGTCACCAGCAACAACAACAGGCTGCCCACCAGCTTGCACACCCGCTGTCCGCTCCCCCCCTTCACCAAGGCCCCGGACACCACCATCACCATGGACGCACAGGCCACACCCAGCAGCCACTGCTCCATCCAGCCGCTCATCCGGTCACCGCCGATACCGAGGACACCAGGGTCACCAACAGCAACAGGGCACAGGCCCCGGTCATCCCCATGATGAGGCCAAAGGCCCCTCCAATTTGCTCCACCAGTCCGCACACCCGGCTCTGGCCCATGGTGGCCGCCAGGGCCGCCACTAGTTTATAGAGAAGATAGTGCACCAGCAGCTGGAGCACCGGCACCAGGCAGATCCCCAAAATCGTCACCATTCCAAACACCCCCACCGAGCTGCGCAATATCCCCGCCGAGGCCAAAATGGTCTCCGAGGCGTCGGACAAAATGCCCCCCACCACCGGAATGGCCCCGGAGATGGCGAACTTGGCCACCTTCATGGACATGGCGTCCACCGAACCGGACACCACCCCGCTCATGGATAAATATCCAACAAACACCATCATTAGCACCACCAATACCGAGGTGGCCACCCATTTCAGCCACCCGGCCATCTGCTTGAGCCCCGGATTGCCCAGCGCCGCCCACGCCACACTGGCTGCCACATACCCGTAGACCATGGGCAGCAGCACCGGAAATGAGA
>CABPXX010000153.1 GCA_902461475.1 uncultured Eubacteriales bacterium
AGCCTCACGGCTGACAGCTCCCCTTACACAGGGGAGCCTTTGAAAGATTCAAAAACGTGGGAGCACCCAGGGTACTCCCACGTTTTGTTTAGCCTTTTATAGTTGTTGGTACATGGCGCTGGCATCCGCCTTGCCCACAATGTCGGCGGTGGACAGCACTTCCACCCGGATGGCCTTCTCGCCGAATTTCATCTCCAGGATATCCCCCACCTTCACCTCGTAGGAGGCCTTTACCACCCGGCCCCCCACGGTGATGCGGCCGTTGTCACAGGCCTCGTTGGCCACAGTGCGCCGCTTGATGAGCCGGGACACCTTCAACCACTTGTCAAGTCTCATAGAAATCCTCCTAACTGGAAAGGGTCAGGCACAATCGCCTGACCCTTTGTGTTTGTACTTATGCTCCGATGCTGTCCTTCAGCGCCTTGCCGGGCTTGAACACAGGGGTCTTGGATGCGGGGATGTTGATCTGCTCCTTGGTGTGGGGGTTGCGGCCAATGCGGGCGGCACGGCTCTTCACCTCAAAGGAGCCAAACCCCACCAGCTGCACCTTCTCCTCCTGGGCCAGAGCCTGGGTAATGGCCTCCAGGGCGGCGTTGAGGGCGGCCTCGGTGTCCTTCTTGGACAGCCCGGCCTTTTCAGCGGCGGCGTTGATGAGATCAGCTTTGTTCATGGTCGTTTCTTCCTCCTAATGGTCTACAATTCAAGGCTGGTGCTTGATGGCGTTCCAGATGTCGTCCAGCTCTTTAAGGCTCATGTCCTCCATCTGCTTGCCCTGGGCGGTGACGGCCTCCTCCACCCGGCGGAACCGGGCGGCGGACTTGTCACAGGCGGCCTGGAGGGTGTCCTCCGGGTCCACCTTCAAAAAGCGGGCCACATTGACAGCGGCAAAGAGCAGGTCCCCCAGCTCCTCAGCGGGGTCCCCGTGGCCGGCGATGGCCTCTTTTACCTCGTCCAGCTCCTCGGAGAGCTTGTCCACCGCGCCGTCCACGCTGTCCCAGTCGAAGCCCACCTTGGCGGCCTTCTTCTGCACCTTCTCCGCCCGCCACAGAGCGGGCAGGGAGCGGGCCACCGCGTCCACGGCGTCGGCCTGGGTGGCCTGACCCTTCTCCTTCTTCTTCAGCTCCTCCCAGTTGGCCAGAATCTCCCCGGTGGAGGAGACGGTCACATCCCCAAACACGTGGGGGTGGCGGAAGATGAGCTTCTGGCATACGCCGTTGGCCACGTCATCCAGATTGAAGCGGCCCTCCTCCTCCTCAATGGAGGTGTGGAACACCACCTGGAGCAGCACGTCACCCAGCTCCTCCTGGAGGTGCTCGGTGGACTGCTGGTCGATGGCTTCAGCCACCTCGTAGGCCTCCTCCAGGAAGTTGCGGCGGATGGACTCGTGGGTCTGCTGGGCGTCCCACTGGCAGCCGCCGGGAGCCCGCAGTACCTTTACAATGTCAACGAGATCTTGGACGTTGTACTTGTCCTTGAGAGAAAAATCTACCATACTATCACCTACAATGCAAGGATTATTTCAAAATGGAAACTTTTTTCGGGGAAGTTATTCGGCGGGGGTGATGCGCAGCAGGCGGCCGATCTTGTCGCCCTTGGGCATGAACTTCAAATCCTGGGGAGAGATGGCCCGGAGCAGCACCACCAGAGCCAGATACACCAGGCCGCCCACACCCACGGAGAAGAGGGTGCAAATGGCGTTGCCGGTGTTGCTCAGAGCCCCGGCGGCATTCTGGAAGGCGGACATGCCACCCAGGACGGAGGAGGACAGGCCGTAGCAGGCCCACACCGCCAGACCCATGATGACCGCAGACACCAGGGGCTTGCCGAAGGCTCGGGTCAGGCTCAGGGAGCGGGGCAGGGTGCGCTTGATGATGATGAGGTCCAGCACGGCGATGATGGCAAAGCACACCAGGGTGCTCACCGGAGCGCCGTGGATGTTGATGTTCTTGTTGCCCACCAGAATGTAATTGATGGGCAGCTTGAATAGGCACCCAATGACGGTGGTGACCATGGGAATGGTCACCAGGCGGTGGGCCTGCATGATGGCGTTGCACACCAGCATGAAGCAGACAAAGATGACGGCGATGCCCAGCACGGACAGCATCCAACCGCCCAGTTCCACGTCGGTGGTGGGGTAGAGCAGCCGCATGATGGGCTCACTGAGCACAAACAGACCGACGCCGGCGGGAATGGCCAGCAGGGCGGTGGTGCGCAGGGCGGTCTCGCTGATCTGGGCCCCCAGCTTCCGGTTCTTCACTGCCTGAGCCGCCGACACGGCGGGGATGATGGAGGCGGTGAGGGGCACCATGAAGGAGGAGGGCAGGTTGTACAGGGTGGCCGCCTGGTCAAAGATGCCCTTGAGGGAGCGGGCCTCCAGCTCGGTAAAACCGGCCCCGTCCTGGAGCCGCCCATAGATCATACTGGTGTCAATGAGGTTCACCAGACCAATCACCGAGGAGCCCAAGGTGATGGGAATGGCCAGCTGGAGCAGGGTGCGGAAAATCTTCTTGGAGGACTCCGGTTTGTCCTGCCCCACCGGGGTGCTCCCATGGTGGGAGCGGAAGCAGAAGGCGGTGTACAGCATGCCCAGGGCGCAGCCCACGGACACGCCGAAGATGGCGCCAGCGGCGGCCACAGACTCATTGTTGGAGGATTTGAGCAGGAAATAGGCCAGAGTCAGGCCGATAACCAGCTTGCTCAGGGCCTCGATGATCTGGGACACCGCAGTGGGAGTCATGATGGAGTGACCCTGGAAGTAGCCCCGCATGGCAGACAGGGGGCACAGAAAGAAGATGGCGGGGGCCAGGGCCCGGATGGAGTACCAGCTCCGGGAGTTGTTCATCAGGTTTGCCAACTGCTGGGGGAAGAAGAACATCAGGCAGAAGCTGATGGTGCCCAGGGCCAGGAAGGTGAGGAAGGCAACCCGGAAGGTCTTTTGCACCTGATTGTGACGGCCCAGAGCGTGGGCCTCCGAGATCATCTTGGACAGGGCCACCGGCAGACCGCCGGTGGAGACGGTGATGAGCAGGGAGTAGATGTAGTAGGCGGTGTTGAAGTCGGAGAACCCCGCCTCCCCCAGGATGTTGCCCAGGGGAATCTTGTACAGAGCTCCAATGAGCTTGACAATGACAATACCGGCGGCCAGAATGGCGGCGCCGCCAAAGAAGGTATTATTTTTGTTTTTGGAAGTGGGATTTGACATAATCTCAACCTTTCACCAAGAAGTCCAGGGTCAGTGGAAGAGGAGGGGGAGAGCATAGTCCCGGACCTCGGCCTGAATCCGCTCCACATCCAGCGTGTGGAAGGTACCGTTTTCATATATGATGTTGCCCCGGGCCATATTCATCACCACATTGGAGCCGTGGGCGGCAAACACCAGGTTTTCCACCACGTCATGGCAGGGGGTGAGGTTGGGGGCGGTGAAGTCCAGCAGGATGAGGTCCGCCACCTTGCCCACGGCAATCTGGCCCGTGGAACGGCCCAGAGCCCGGGCACCCGCCACCGTGGCCATCTCCAGGGCCTGCCGGGGCGTGACCACGCCGGGGGTGCAGCGCACGCCGCTGGGCAGCAGCGCTGCCAGCTTTAGATCGGCAAACGGGTCGGCACTGTTGTGGGAGGACATGCCGTCGGTGCCCAGGGCCACATTTACCCCCACCTCCAGCATATCGGGGATGGGGGCAATGCCCGAACCCAGCTTCAAATTGGAGTAGGGATTGTGGACGCAGGACACCCCTTTTTCCGCCATAATGGCCCAGTCTTCGGGAGTGGTGTACACACAGTGGGCGGCAATGCCGCCGTTGTCCCACACTCCGTACTGGTTCAGCGTCTGGATGGGGGTGAGGCCGTGGCGGTCTAAGCTGGCCTGGTGCTCACTCTTGGTTTCCGACACATGCACGTGCATCCGCTGGTGATGGTCGTGGGCGAACTGGGCCATCCACTGCCACAGGGGGGCGGAGGAGGTGTACTCTCCGTGGATGGAGGCGTCTAGGAGGATTTGTCCGGCTCCCGCCCCGTGGAACTCCTCGGTGAGGGCCCGCTGGGCCACGCAGTCCCCGCAAGTGTCGGGGTTAAAGTCGGCCGGGTCGCCAAAATACACCCCGCCGCAGGACAGGTTGGCGCTGATGGCGGACTTCAAAATCTCCTGGGCGATGGTGGAGGTGAACATGTACATGTCTGCCACGCAGGTAACGCCGGAGGCGATCATCTCCGCCAGGCCCAGCCCCGCCCCGGCAGACACTGCCCGGGGGTCCAGCTTGCCCTCGGCGGGGGAGATGTAGTCATGGAGCCCGGGCTGCAAGTCGCAGCCTCCGCCGTATCCCCGCATGAGGGTCATGGGCAGATGGGTGTGGGCGTTGATGAGGCCGGGCATCATCACTTTGCCGGTACAGTCCACCACCCGGTCAAAGTCGCCCTGGGGGCGGTGGGTGCCCACATAGGTGATGGAGGTACCCTCCACCTGGACATAGCCGTTTTTGAGAATGGTCCCCGCCTGGTCCATGAGGACGGCGGTGACGTTGGTAAATAGTACGGACGCCATCCGGG
>CABPXX010000154.1 GCA_902461475.1 uncultured Eubacteriales bacterium
CGACCTGGTGGACAAATTACTGGACCGGGCGGAGGAGCTGGCCAGACAGGCGGGCAGCCCCTGGTTGCGCATGGCCGTGAGCAAGAAGGACAAGGAGCTGCTGGCCCACATGAAGGCCGTGAATTTTCAGTATCGTGGAAACCTGGAGTACCAAGGCGCACGCCGGGTGGCCTACGAGCTGCGTCTGAAATAACAAAGGGAGGTACCTGCCATGATTTTGGGCATTGATGCCGGAACCAGCGCCGTGAAACTGGCAGTGCTGGACGGAGACCGCATCTGTACCACCTACTACCAATCCAACTGTGACACCAGCGCCCACACCCTCCAGCAGGCCCTGGAGCGCTCCGGTATCCGCTCCCTTCCCATCTCCCATGTGGCGGTCACCGGGCTCAACGGCTCCCGCTGCGGGGCAGATGCCCTGGGCCTGCCCTTGTGCACCGTGTCCGAGTTGGATGCCATCGGCTGCGGCGGCTGCTTTCTGTCCGGAAAGGACGATGCTCTGGTGGTGAACATGGGCACGGGCACCACCTTTGTTCTGGCTCGCAACGGCGCTTACACCCACCTGGGCGGTACAGGTATTGGAGGTGGCACCCTCATGGGCCTGGGGCGAGGCCTTCTGGGGGTCCACACCCCGGACGAACTGTTTCAGCTGGCCGATGGGGGCGATTTGGGGCAGGTAGATCTGCGCATTGGAGATCTGTTTGAGGGCTCGGAGACCCTAGACCCCAGCCTCACCTCTTCCAATCTGGCCAAGGCCTCCCCTGATTCCACCCGGGCAGACTGGTCTGCCGGGCTGTTAAACCTGGTTTTGGAGTGCACTGGCACCATGGCCATGCTGGCCTGCGGGGCCCACCAGGTGTCTGACGTGGTGCTGCTGGGGGCTCTGACCCGGCTGCCCCAGGCCAAGGCCCGCTTCCAGGTCTTCACGCAATTCTACGCCCCCAACTATGTCATCGCGCCCCATGCCGATTGCGCCACCGCCATCGGCACCGCACTGCTGGCAAAGGAGAACACATCATGGATTTGACCAATCTTTCTGATATTAAGGCCCTGCTGGCCCGCCATGGATTTCACTTTTCCAAGTCCATGGGCCAGAACTTTCTCATTGAGGACTGGGTGCCCCGGGACATCGCCCACAGTGCCCAGCTGGACGAGAGCTGCGGCGTGCTGGAGATTGGCCCCGGTATCGGCCCCCTCACCGTGCAGCTGGCCCAACAGGCAGGCAAAGTGGTGTCAGTGGAGCTGGACCGCTCCCTGCTCCCCATTTTGGAGGAGACCGTGGGCGGCTATGACAATGTGGAGATCGTCCCCGGCGACGTGATGAAGCTGAACATCCCTCAACTGGTGGAGGAGAAGTTCCAGGGGCTCACCCCCATGGCCTGCGCCAATCTGCCCTACAACATCACCACCCCCGTCATCACCCTGCTGCTGGAGAGCGGCTGTTTCCGCCGGGTGACGGTGATGATTCAGCGAGAGGTAGCCAAGCGCATCTGTGCCCAGCCCGGCACCTCAGACTTCGGGGCCTTCTCCCTGTTCTGTCAGTACCACGCCGTGTGCGAGTACCTCTTTGAGGTGCCCGCCCAGTGCTTCCTCCCCGCCCCCAAGGTGACCTCGGCGGTGATTGGCATGACCCTGCGGGACACTCCCCCGGTGGACTGCCCCCCCAAGCAGCTGTTCTCCGTCATCCGGGCTGCCTTCGCCCAGCGGAGAAAGACCCTTCTCAACGCCCTGTCCTCGGCCTACGGCAGTCAGCTGTCCAAAGAGCAGCTGAGAGATATGCTGACCGAATGCGGATTTGCAGAGACGGTCCGCGGCGAGCAGCTGGGCCTGGAGGAGTTCTCCCGTCTGGCCCACACCTTATACGCCCATATGTAACACCCAGCCCTTCCCGGCCATTTCCCTGGGAAGGGCTGTCACTTTGCCCTTTGGGGCATACACTGGGATGAAGGAGGTAACATCATGCCTATTATTTATCTATCTCCCTCCACCCAGGAGAATAACTTATACGTCAACGGCGGCAGCGAAGAGGAGTGGATGAACCGCCTTGCCGATGCCATGATTCCATACCTGGAGGCCACCGGGATTCGATACAGCCGAAACACCCCAGACATGACGGCTGCGTCCTCCATCCGGGCCTCCAACGCAGGAAACTACGACCTACACCTGGCTCTGCACTCCAACGCCTCCCCAGAGGGAGAATATGGCCAGAACCGAGGCGTCCTGGTGTTCCACTACCCCGGCAGCGTCCAGGGCACCAAAGCCGCCACCATTATGGCTGACCATCTGCGGGAGATCTACCCCTTACCGGACAAAGTGCGGGTAGAGCCTACCCGTACCATCGGAGAGGTACGGCTCACCCGGGCCCCCTCCGTCTTTTTGGAGCTGGGGTACCATGACAACTTGGATGACGCTGTGTGGGTGCAGAGCAACCTGGACCTCATCGCCCGGACCATCGTTCAGGCCCTGGCAGAGTATTTCCAAATTCCCTTCCTGGCACCTAATGCGCCCCGTCAGGGTGTGGTGGACGTGAGTTGGGGACACCTGAACATCCGTTCCCGCCCCTCCCTGTCCGCCCCTGTCATTGCCAAGGCCTATGACGGGGCCATCTTGACCATCCTCAACCAGTGGCAGGACTGGTACCTGGTCTCCTTTGACGGGACAGAAGGATATGCAAGCGCAGATTTCATCACTCTGGTTTGAGCCCCATTCCTCCGAGTTTTGCATACCACCGGAACATGTCTGGATGCAGCTGGACCACCCCGACCAGGCTATGCCAGCCTGGAGCTTCCTGCAAGCTCTGGCTTACAAGCCCTCTAGTTCCATACCCCCACCGCCCCAAGATCAGGTCTGAGGGGTTATTCACAATTTCTTCAAAAAAACTTCAAAGAATATCCACTCACACAATCTGGGATGTGGTATCCTAACAGTGTCAGAAATGACAACTCCTCCATCTCTCTCTTTTGAAAACCATGCCTCCTCCATCTCGCCCGCGATAGAGGAGGCAACTTTTTGTTTTTTACGACACCGGAAAATCATCTCTTTAAATTTTGAAAAATAGGGTTGACAAATGCCCATCCCCGTGGTAAGCTAATTAAGCATTTGAGCCTCGCATCTGCCACGAAGGCACGACAGGAATGCTGGTGTAGCTCAGTTGGTAGAGCAGCTGATTCGTAATCAGCAGGTCGCGTGTTCAAGTCACGTCACCAGCTCCAAAAGCTTTTCATATGCGGCTGTAGCTCAGCTGGATAGAGTGTTTGGCTACGAACCAAAAGGTCGGGGGTTCGAATCCCTCCAGCCGTACCAAGAATCTCGAATGCGATTGCATTCGAGATTCTTGTTTTTTCATCCCATTAGAAGGTGAAGGTGGATCATATGAATCACGAAATGGGGCTGTACCCCGAAAATTTTGAAACCGTCAAATCCGGGCAAAAGCGTCGGGAGTACCGTTTGTATGATGAGAAGCGGCAAAACATCCGCCCCGGAGACACCATCACATTTTATAACACGGAATCCAACGAACGGGTCACCGTACTGGTGGAAAGCCTGCACATTTATGGAGACTTCAAAACCTGCTACCAGGATTTCTGGGAAGAGGATTTTGCAGACCGAGGGATCACGGTAGAACAACTGGTCCAAGACACCTATCAGGGCTGGTGGTCCAAGGAGAAGGAAGAAACATACGGCTGTGTGGTAATCAAGATTAAGCCACTGTATGTTCCCGAACCCCAATAACTAGCTCTTTGCAAAGGCATCTGTTTGCACAGATGCCTTTTTTATCGTTTTCGTACCCCATCTTGGCAGTCCCACCCTGTTTCATTCCGTGTTTCACTTCACTTTTTGGGGTTCATGGCATACTTTTTTGCAATTACGAATTGCATCTTGCTGCTATTTCGTGTATAATAGGCCGAATATATAAGTAGAAGTAACACGAGGAGTGAGAAATTTGAAATTACTGGTGAAAGGTGGACATGTGGTTGACCCCTCCACCGGCCTGAATCAAATCTGTGATATATTGATTGACAACGGACGGATTTCCGCTGTGGGCGAATCCCTTGCCACCCCCGAGGAGCACTGCTCCACGCTGGACGCCAGCGGTCTGGTGGTTGCCCCCGGCCTGGTGGACCTACACGTCCACCTGCGAGAGCCCGGCCAGGAAGATAAAGAGACCATTGCCACCGGGTGCGCTGCCGCCGCCCGTGGCGGCGTGACCACCCTGGTGGCCATGCCCAACACCCGCCCTGCTACCGACTGCCCGGAAGTGGTCGCCCTGGTGAAGGAGAAGGCCGCCCACACGGGTATCCACGTCTACCCCGCTGGCGCTGTCACCCAGGGCCAGAAGGGCGAAGCTCTCACCGACTTCCAGGCCCTTTGGAAAGCGGGCGTCCCCGCCTTCACCGACGACGGCGTCCCCGTCCAGAACCTCGCCCTGCTGCGCCAGGCCATGCAGCAGGCCCGCACCTTGGGTCTGCCCATTCTGGATCACTGCGAAGATAAGGACATGGTGCGCAACTACGCCGTCAACGAGGGTGAAGT
>CABPXX010000155.1 GCA_902461475.1 uncultured Eubacteriales bacterium
TGAACTAAGCAGATACACTTAAAAATCATCTGCAAATCTTATTATACGAGGAGTACGTCCCATGGGAGATAAGAAAAATCTCTGCGCCATGATTCCCTCCCAGCTGCACGCCAAGGTCATGGCAGAGAAAGAGCAGCTTGCACTGGGAACCCTGGCCGAATACGTAGAAATGATTCTCACTCAACACTTTGAAGGAGGTAACGTCACCATGGCAGCAACCAAAACCCTGGCCTTTCAAATCCCCGAGGAACTGGACCGGCGGCTGAAGAACTTCATTGCCGCTGAAAAGAAACGGGGCAGAAAAATCAGCCAGAAGGAGTTCGTCATCGGGCTCATCGAGCAGGCACTGGCTGAGTACGAGGCCCAAAGCCTGACCCAACCTGCAACCGAAGAATAATCCGTTGAACTGGCCGCTGGGGAAACCCGGCGGCTTTTCTTTTGGAGGTGAATCAATCTGTACATCTATCCCGATAACCTGACCGCCAAAGCAACCCTGTGGCTCTGGGAACTCCGGGACGTGAGTGTCATCGGTGTGGGCCTTCTGCTCTCTGTCCTGGCACTCACCCAGACCGGCATCTTCGTCCCCCTGGTGCTGACGGCAGTCTATACCTTCCTCAGCATCCGATTTGATGGCACCAGCATTCTGGACTTCATCCGGTATGCGGTTGCCTTTCTGTTTACCAAACGGCAATTCTACGAATGGAGAATGTAGCATGAATCATCATAATACCCCCCTCTCCCCTGCCAACCACACTCTGATTCCCTGGACCTATGAAGAAGTCCAGCGATCCGCATCCCTGAAACTCTGGTGGAGCCGAAAGCGCAAGCGTTGGGAATGCGACAATGTCTACTTCTGGCAGGACCCAAAGACCAACTGGAGCTGCCGCAGTAAAAGTGGCAAGTATTATTACGGCTTTCGCAGTCTGCGGGCTCTGCTAAAAAGCTATGTTGCTGGCATGCTGGGCGAAAAATACGGCTGTACCGGTGTCAAGAACGTCCGAGCTAACTATCACTTCACCCAACACCCCAGGACATTGGTCTGTCACGTCACCCTGTGCTGTACTCACCTGGTCCCGCCACACGTTACGGAGGAATATGAATGAACCGAAAGAAAAAAGAAAAGTCAGCCCAGTCCACCCAGCAGCTGATGGGAATTGACAGCCTCAAGGACTACTGTATCTCCACCCACATGGGGGATCTGGTGTTCTTCATCATCAAGCCCACCAACATCAGCGTCCTGCCAGACACCAGCATCACCGCAAGGATCTATGCTCTGCTCAATGTGATGAAAGGGCTGGCCGAGGTGGAAATGCTGGCGCTCAACTCCAAGGAGTCCTTTGAGTACAACAAAAACTTCTACCAGGAGCGCATGGAGCAGGAGGATCTTCCCGCCATTGGCAAGCTTCTGGCCCAAGACAGCCAGCACCTGGATCGCATCCAGGTGTTGATGGCCTCCAGCCGGGAGTTTTATATCGTCGTTCGGCTGCGGGAAGATCAAGGCTCAGATGTCTTCCCCTATCTCTCCCGCATCGAGCAGAGCATCAACGACAACGGCTTCACCACCCGCCGGGCCACCCAGCAGGATCTCAAGCGGATGCTTGGTGTCTACTTCGAGCAAAACGTGACCACAGAAGACTTCGAGGACTTCGACGGGGACCGCTGGGTCACAACCAAAGAATAAGGAGGTATCCATCTTGGCAAGAAAACCGAAAAAGTCCGCTGCCCAGATCAGCGAGGAGGCCAACACCAAGTCCTTTCTGGACATGATCGCCCCCTCTGTGGTCAGCTTCATGCCCGACCATTTCATCTGTGGCAACACCTACCGTTGTGTCTGGGCGCTCCGGGAATATCCAACCAGCACCGACGAGCAGGCCATTCTCCGTCATCTGGGCAAGAAGGACGGCATCACCCTACACATCTATACCAGGCAAGTCACTGCCACCGAAGAAAAACGCATCATCCAGAATGCCACCAACAAGAACCGCCTGAGCAGCTCCAACACCAGCAATCTACAGGAGACCATCACTGCGGAGAGCAACCTGCAGGATGTGGCCACCCTGGTGGCTTCCATGCACCGCAACCGTGAACCTCTCCTCCACTGTGCCGTGTACCTGGAGTTGGTGGCCCCAGATTACAATGCACTCAAACTACTCCAGACCGATGTGCTCACCGAGCTGGTTCGAAGCAAGCTGAACGTGGACAAGCTCCTGCTCCGTCAGCAGCAGGGCTTCCGCTGTGTGGGGCCCAGTGGTTACAACGTCTTCGGAGTCCAGTTTGAACGGGTGCTGCCAGCCAGTTCCGTGGCCAACCTGTACCCTTTCAACTACTCCGGCAAGCTGGACCCCAAGGGCTTCTACATCGGCAAAGACAAATACGGCAGCAACATTCTGGTGGACTTCGATCAGCGAGACGAAGACAAAACCTCCGCCAACATTCTGATCCTGGGCAACTCCGGACAGGGCAAGTCCTACCTCATGAAGCTGCTCATCCTCAATCTGCTGGAGTCTGGCAAGTCCGTCATCTCCCTGGATGCCGAACATGAGCAACAGGAGATGTGCGAGGCGGTGGGTGGCTGCTTTGCCGACCTCATGGCCGGACACTACCTCATCAATGTCCTGGAGCCCAAGTGCTGGGACAACAGCGGAGACCCCAATGCCGACGATGCGCCGGAGCCCTTCCGCAAAAACACGCTGCTGGCCCAACACATTTCCTTCCTGAAAGACTTCTTCCGAGCCTACAAGGATTTCAGCGATGCCCACATTGACACCATCGAAATTATGCTCTCCAAGCTGTACCAGAAGTTCGGCATCACCGAGGACACCAACTTCGGCCAGATGCACCCGGAAGACTACCCCATCCTTTCCGACCTCTACGACTTGATGGAGGAGGAGTTTCACTCTTACGATGCCAGCTGTCACCCTCTCTACACCGAGAAACTTCTGCAGGAGGTACTGCTGGGGCTGCACTCCATGTGCAAGGGCGCCGATGCCCAGTTCTTCAACGGACACACGAACATTACCTCCAGCCGCTTTCTGGTCTTCGGTGTGAAGGGGATGCTCAGTGCGGCGAGAAATGTCCGCAATGCCATGCTCTTCAACGTGCTATCCTATATGTCTGACAAGCTCCTCACCGAGGGGAATACCGTGGCCGCCCTGGACGAGCTGTATATCTGGCTGTCCAATCCCACTGCCATCGAGTACATCCGCAACTGTCTCAAGCGGGTGCGCAAAAAGGAGTCGGCCATGCTATTGGCCAGTCAGAACCTGGAGGACTTCGACCAAGAGGGCATTCGGGAGATGACCAAGCCCTTGTTCAGTATCCCGCCCCATCAGTTTCTCTTCAACGCAGGCTCCATCGACAAGCGCTCCTACATGGATATGCTCCAGCTGGAGGAAGCCGAGTACAATCTCATCAAGTTTCCCCAGAGGGGGGTCTGCCTGTACAAGTGCGGCAACGAGCGATACCTGTTGGAAGTCCATGCCCCGGCCTATAAGGAGAAGCTCTTTGGATCGGCAGGTGGTCGCTGATGGCAATCCCTGCGGCAATCGCCAAAGCCGCCGCCACGCTGCTCACCAACGAGAAAACTCGAAAAGGGTTTGGCTGGGTGCTGGTTGCGGTCTTCTCCCCTGTCATTCTTTTGATCGCCCTGCTCTGCTCCATTGGCTCGGGCGGTGCCGAACACAACAACGCCTCAGTGGAAGCGTGCTTCTACGGCAGCACACTCTCTGCTGAAGTCCCTGCGGAGTTTCGCCACTCCATTGAGGAGATGCGTTCCGCCTTCTCCCTTCTGGATTCGGCGGTGGCCTCTGCCAATGAGCAGACGGAGAGCGGCAACGGCCTTGACCCATTGCGAGTCAAGGCTGTTTTTTATGCTCTCTGCTTTGGTGAGGAAGCTCCATCCCAAAGCGAAGCGGACAGCTTCGTAGCGTGTTTCTACACCACAGAAACCAGAACCCGCACCGTGGAGATAGAGCAAGAGGACGGCACCGTCACCACCGAGGAGGAGACCTACACTGTCAACGTGCCCCTTTCTCTCTATCAGGCATACACCCATCTGGAAGCTCATCTGGGCAGAGACATCACAGAGGATGACAGAAACAACATCAACCACGTCTACACCTCGGTGGCTGGAACTGCTGGCGGCGGCAGCTACAACGGTGAGTATCTCCGTGGGGATGGAACCAGCATCGAGCTGGACATCTCCACCTTCACCGATCCCTCCACCAAGAATGCCGCAGACCTGGCTCTCTATGCCATTCACGCCTGGGAGTCCGGCTGGGGCTATGTGTGGGGAACCTACGGCAATGTCCTCACCGACTCCCTCTTCTCCTACAAGCAGCAACAGTATCCAGATCAGGTCGGAGGCTGTGCTGATTTCATTCGCTCCAACTGGCTGGGCGGTCGGACCACAGACTGCGTGGGCCTGATCAAAGGGTATGGCTGGCTAGACCCGGAGACACTCACCATTGGCTACGCCACCAATGGCATGCCCGATATCGCCGCCAACCAAATGTACTACTCT
>CABPXX010000156.1 GCA_902461475.1 uncultured Eubacteriales bacterium
GGCGCACCCGCCCGCATCAAGTGGCTCAATGACATCTACTTAAACAACCGCAAGTTGTGCGGTATCCTCACCGAGCTGTCCCTGCTGGGAGAGAGCAGCGAGCCGGACTATGTGGTCATTGGGGTGGGCATCAACCTCAGCCAGACCGCCCAGACCTTCCACGACTTGGGGCTGGACGGTATCGCCACCTCCCTGGCTCTGGAGGGCTATCCGGTGGAGCCTAACCACATGGCCCTCACCCTGCTCCAAGAGCTCCACACCATGGCCCAGCACTTCCCCAGCCACCACGAGGAATACCTTCACCAGTACCGCTCCCACTGTCTCACCCTCCACCAGCCGGTGGAGGTGGAGACGGGCAAGGAGACCTACCAGGCCATGGCCCAGGCCATTCTCCCCGACTTCTCCCTGGAGGTCACCGACCAACAAGGCTTCACCCATCCGGTGTCCTCGGGCCGGGTCACCCCTCACTTTCTCCGCGCCAATTCCTGACAGGAGGATTTCCCATGAACAGCCAACTGCGCCGCACCCACATCTTAGAATATCTCGCCCAGGCCGACGGCCCCCTGTCCGCCACCGCTCTGGCCCACACCCTCCAGGTCAGCCGCCAGATCATAGTGGGGGACGTGGCTCTTCTGCGGGCCTCGGGGGCCAACATCACCGCCACCCCCCGGGGGTATGTGCTGGACCATCCCGCCCCCGGCCGCACCTACACCGTGGCCTGCCGTCACAGCGAGAGTGAGATGGAGCAGGAGCTGAACCTGATGGTGGACCACGGCTGTACCGTGGAGTCGGTGGTGGTGGAACACCCGGTGTACGGCCAGCTGGTGGGACAGCTGAATCTGTCCTCCCGCTACGATGTGTCCCAGTTCATCCAGAAGGCCCAGGCCCATGACATGCGCCCCCTGTCCGAGCTCACCGACGGCATCCACCTGCACACCTTACAGTGTCGGGATGAGCAGGCGTTCCAGCGCCTGGTGGAGGCACTGCGGGAAGCGGGATTTCTGGTGGAGTAACATCCAACTCAGAGCAACAAAAAGGAGCCAATCCAGGCTCCTTTTTTTGTTTCTCTCTTGCGCCATATTTCATGATCCCGTATGGCATCTGGACAATTTGATTGGATTGTGTAAAAATCGGACAAATGCCCGCAATTGTCCGTACCGATCTTTGGCTGCCGTTGGTATGCTTTCTGACATGGGCACTCTTTACAAAGCAAAAACCGCCAGATTCTCCAATCTGGCGGTTCAAAGCACCTATCAGGAAGTTGTTTGCTCTTGTTGGGCGATGATCTGGCGAAAGATTTGGCCGGACAGCAGCTGCTCCAGCATGTCAACCGTGGCGTCCGGCTCCTTCACCATGCCATTTCGAATCCAGTCCAGCAACACGCCGGACATACCGTGAGCGTAAAAGCGGGAGATGATCTTGATCTGTTGGGGGCCCAGAATGGTCTCTCCTCCGGCGTTGAGAATCATGTTCTGCACCAGGTTCTCATAGAACTCCATGAGACAGTCTGAGAGGCTATTCTGTCCCTCAAACTGGACCACATTCCTGTAAAAGGACTTGTTGTCCTGGATGTAGTGACACAGGGCCCGCATCCCGCTGCCCCAGTTCTCTATGGACATGGTGTCGCCGATGAGGGGCGTGATCTCGGTGTAGAAAATCCAGTTCATCACGTCATACTTGTCCTTGAAGTGGTAGTAGAAGGTGTTCCGGCTCATGTTACAGTATTTGGCCAGATCCCCCACGGTGATATCTGTGAAGGACTTCTCTTCCAGCAGCTGCTTGAAGCCTCGGGCAATCATGAATTTTGTGAAGTCTGAGGTTGACATGGCCTGCCCTCCCACCGTAATTTTCTGTATTGTAGCATAAAGGGATATGGGGCGCAACATGCTGCCCCTTCTTTGACCCAAACAGGCTCCTCTTTGGGTCCCATTGGTGGTACAATGAACTGGAAAGCCTGGAGGCAGGGGCTTAATACATAGAAAAGAAGGGAATCAACCATGCGCACAGGTATTGTGGATGTAGGCGGAGGACTGCGTGGCATCTATGCCGCGGGAATTCTGGACTGCTGTATGGAACATCGCATCACATTTGATTGCTGCGTCGGTGTGTCCGCCGGCAGCGCCAACTTGGCCGCCTATCTGGCGGGACAGCAGGGGCGCAATTACCGCTACTATCTGGACTATTCCTTCCGCAAGGAATACATGGGGGCGGGAAACCTGCTTCATACCGGCTCTTACATTGACCTGGACTATGTCTACGGGACCCTGAGCAACGCCGACGGAGAATCTCCGCTGGATTTCCCGGCCCTGATGCACCATCCCGCCGACTTCTTTGTAGTGGCCAGCCGGGCGGACACGGGAGAGGTCCGCTACTTTACCAAGAAAGATATGGCCCAGGACCACTATCAAATCCTCATGGCCTCCAGCTGTGTCCCCGGCGTGAATCGTCCTTACAAAATTGACGGCGTACCCTATTTCGACGGGGCACTCAGCGACCCGGTCCCCATTGAGAAGGCCTTTGCAGAAGGGTGCGACCGGGTGGTGCTGATTTTAACCAAGCCCGCCGCCATCCCCCGCAAGCCGGGCAAGGACCGGGTGCTGGCCGATCTCATTCGGCGGCGTTACCCCATCGCTGCCCAGCAGCTCAGACTGCGGGCACAGCGCTATAACCAGGCCGTAGAGTTGGCCAGAAACTATGAACAGGAGGGGCGGCTACTCCTCCTCTCCCCCGACGACATTTCCGGGGTGGACACCCTGAAACGAAATCGCCCCGCCCTCAAGCGGCTCTATCAAAAAGGCATTCAGGACGGAAGCAAACTTCTGGATTGGATCAAATAATACAATGTTATGGAAGTGACCTGTGATGATATGGAACATCGTGCGGCTGCTGGTGGTAGTAGCCCTGGGCTTTTTGTGCGGCAAGCTGGCCTCCAAGCTGCGGATGCCCGCCGTGTTGGGCTTTTTGATTGCGGGCATGGCCCTGGGCCCCAATGCCGCCAATCTGCTGACCCAGGAGATTCTGGACGCTCCCGCCTATGAAAACCTGCTCTCGGTCCTGGAGTGCGGCATGGGCCTCATGCTGGGCACTGAGATGGTGTGGAAGCGGATGCGCAGCTATGGCAAACAGGTGCTGGTCATCACCCTCACCGAATCCCTGGATACCTTTCTGGTGGTGAGCGCCGCCTTCTGTATCATTTTCTACGTCACCGACGTACCGGTGTTCCTGGGCCTCATTTTTGGCGGCATTGCCCTGGCCACAGCTCCCGCTCCCGCCCTGTCCATCGTCACGGAGTACCATACCGACGGCCCGGTGACCCGCACCCTCATCCCCCTGGCGGTGCTGGACGATGTGGCCGCCATCGCCGTGTTCCTGGGGGTCATGAGCGTGGTGCTGGGGCAGACCTCCGGCGGCAACATCCCCGGCTATCTGGTGCTGCTGGTGGTTTTGTTCCCCGTTCTCATCGGCCTGGTGGTGGGCGTCCCCGTTTCTGCCCTGTTGCGAAGGAGTGAAAACAAAAAGGCCAACGCCGCCGTGGCCCTCATGGGCGTTCTGGCGGCAGCTGGCCTCACCATGGCGGCAAACGCCTATCTCATGCTCATGCCCTTCCCCATCCTCAACTTTATGCTCACCGGCATGGTCTACTCTGCCGTCTTTGCCAATCGTGTGGAGGAGAAGAAACTGGACGAGATGATGACCCTATGCAATCCCATCATCGGCGGATGCTTCACCCTCATCATTCTCAACCTGGGCGCTCCCCTGGACTATCACCTGATTCTGGACGCTGGACTCTTCACCGCCATCTATATTCTCACTAGGGCCGTGGGCAAGATTGGGGGCGCCGCTGTCGGCGCTCACATGTCCGGCGCGCCCGCCACGGTACGGAAATACCTGGGGCTCACCCTGATGCCCCACTCCGGTGTCTCCCTGGTACTCACGGGCATTGCCATCTCCTCCCTCACCGGCTCCTTCGCCCAGTACGGCGCCCAGGTTACGGCGCCACGGGGGAAGGCACCATTGCCGCCGCTGCGGTTATCAACGAGGTGATCGCCGTATTCCTGGCCCGAAAGGGATTTCAGCTGGCGGGAGAACTGGGCGCTGCAAAGTCCTCTTCCTTATGATTACGAAAATTCGGCCACGGTGGATTTGTTCATAATGTTGGGGTACAATAGCCATATTACAACACGGAAAGAGTGGTTGTCATGTTTTTCGATGTCTATTATCTGGTCCTGGTACTGCCCGCTGTGATATTGGCCCTGTGGGCCAGCAATTGGGTCAACCGGACCTTCCGCAAGTATTCCCAGCAGCTCTCCATGCGCCGCCTCACCGGGGCAGATGCCGCCCGCATGGTGTTGGACGCCAACGGACTGCACCAGGTCCGTATCGAACGGGTGGCGGGCAATCTCACCGATCACTATGACCCACGCACCAACGTCATCCGCCTGTCCGATTCCGTGTACGACAACGCCTCCACTGCCGCCATCGGTGTAGCCGCCGGCAGGGTCA
>CABPXX010000157.1 GCA_902461475.1 uncultured Eubacteriales bacterium
CGGTACGCCCTTTTTCATATCTCTCCCCCAGGCCAAGCCCGCTCCAAGACCTGTGACAGCCCGTCCGTGCAATTAGCACATAGACGAGACTCCTTCCGAGAATACCGGTTAGTTTCTATGGTAGACGCTTCCATGCTGTGCTTCAATGCACACTTGACCCTCACTGTCCCAGAAGGTAACACTTTGGGGAAAGTGTCCGAATTTTCGACGGATTTCTCAGGATGTCCGGTGACGAGTCCCTTGGATTGCCGTTATAATATGCCTGAAATAGCCAGAACAGGCATAGAAAGGACGGAAAATTATGAGCAGTATCAAAGACGGCATTCAGAATTTTGCCCTGAATCAGGCGCTGAACTATATCGAAGGAAATCCTCAGGAGAACATTCCCAAGCTGATGGCTCTGGTGGACCGTTTGTCCCCGGATGGATGGTATGAGAGCCAGAGAGGCGCGGTGCGCCGGGCCATCGAGGAGAAGAACAACTGGTATCAGCTGATTCTGCGGCTGTACCAGCTGGACCCCGGAGTGCGCAAAGCCTTTTTCCAGAACTTCCTCATCAACGCCAGCTTGAAAGGCAGTGCCACTCAAGACGCCACCCAGGCGCGGGAGGGCTGCAATGTCCCCTGGGCCATTCTTCTGGACCCCACCTCCGCCTGTAACATGCACTGCACCGGCTGCTGGGCCGCAGAGTATGGAAACCAGCTCAACCTGAGCCTGGAGACCATCGACTCCATTGTGCGCCAGGGCAAGGAACTGGGCACCTATATGTACATCTACACCGGCGGTGAGCCCCTGGTGCGCAAGGCTGATCTGATTCGCATCTGCGAGATGCACCCGGACTGCGAGTTCCTGGCCTTCACCAACGGCACCCTCATCGACGAGACCTTCTGCCAGGATATGCTGCGGGTGAAGAACTTCGTCCCCGCCCTCTCTCTGGAGGGCTTCGAAGAGGCTAACGACTCCCGCCGAGGCCAAGGGGTGTACCAGAAAGTAAAGCATGCCATGGACCTGCTGAAGTCCCACAGGCTTCCCTTCGGTATCTCCACCTGCTACACCAGCCGCAACTACGCCGACATCACCAGCGAGGCCTTCTTCGACTACATCATTGACAGCGGCGCCCTGTTCGTCTGGTTCTTCCACTACATGCCCGTGGGCAATGCCGCCGCCACCGAGCTGCTCCCCACTCCTCAGCAGCGGGAAGATGTCTACCACCGCATCCGGGAGTTCCGCAAGACCAAGGCCATCTTCTCCATGGACTTCCAAAACGACGCCGAGTATGTGGGCGGCTGCATCGCCGGTGGCCGCAGATATCTGCACATCAACGCCAAGGGTGACGTGGAGCCCTGCGTGTTCATCCACTATTCCAACTGCAACATCCACGACACCACCCTGCTGGACGCCCTGAAGAGCCCCATCTTCATGGCCTATCACAACAATCAGCCCTTCAACAACAACATGCTCCGCCCCTGCCCCATGTTGGAGAACCCGGAGGCCCTGCGGGCCATGGTCAAGGAGACCGGAGCCGTCAGCACCGACTACCAGAGCCCGGAGAGCGTGGACCATCTCTGTGACAAGACCACGCCCTACGCGGAGAACTGGAAGCCCACCGCAGACAGCCTTTGGACGGGCTGCGCCAGCTGCTCTGCCTGCGGCAAGGAAGAGTGACCCTCCCGCTTTCTGAGTTCACAAAGGGGGAATCACAATGAAGGAAGTTAAGTCACCCAAAAAGCCACTGATCTATTACTACGGCATTGTATTGCTCATCATCCTCCTCTTCAACCTGCTCATCACCCCCCTGCTCTCCCGTCAACAGGTGACCGAGGTGGACTACGGCACCTTCATGGACATGATCGACGACAAGGACATAGGCACGGTGCAAGTGGAAGACTCTCAAATTCTCTTCACCGACAAAGAGGACACCGTGGTCTACAAGACCAGCCCTATGGAGGACCCCACCCTGGCCCAGCGGCTCCACGAGGCCGGCGCCCGATTTGACCGGGTCATTGAGGAGCCCATCTCCCCCATCTGGAGCTTCCTGCTCACCTTTGTGCTGCCCATCCTCATCTTCGTGGCGCTGGGCCAGTACATGAACAAAAAGCTCATGGAGCAGATGGGCGGCGGCAAGAACTCCATGTCCTTCGGCATGGGGAAAAGCAACGCCAAGGTGTACGTGCAGTCCACCAAGGGCATCCGCTTCTCCGACGTGGCGGGAGAAGATGAGGCCAAGGAGAGTCTGGCTGAGATTGTGGACTACCTGCACAATCCCGAAAAGTACACCCAGGCCGGGGCCGCCATGCCCAAAGGTATCCTGCTGGTAGGCCCTCCCGGCACCGGTAAAACCATGCTGGCCAAGGCGGTGGCCGGAGAGGCCAATGTGCCCTTCTTCTCCATCTCCGGCTCGGAGTTTGTGGAGATGTTCGTGGGCATGGGCGCCTCCAAGGTCCGAGACCTGTTCAAGCAGGCCAAGGAGAAGGCCCCCTGCATCGTCTTCATCGACGAGATCGACGCCATCGGCCAAAAGCGTAACGCCGGTGGCTACGGGGGCAACGACGAGCGAGAGCAGACCCTAAACCAGCTGCTCACCGAGATGGACGGTTTTGAGGAGAACACCGGGGTCATCATTCTGGCGGCCACCAACCGCCCTGAGTCCCTGGACCCCGCCCTCACCCGCCCCGGGCGCTTTGACCGCCGGGTCCCGGTGGAACTTCCCGACCTCCAGGGCCGTGAGGCCATTTTGAAGGTCCACGCCAAGAAGATCAACGCCGCAGACGACGTGGACTTCCACGCCATCGCCCGTATGGCCGCCGGGGCCTCTGGAGCCGAGCTGGCCAACATCATCAACGAGGCAGCGCTGCGGGCTGTCCGCAGCGGCCGCACCGTGGTCACCCAGTCTGACCTGGAGGAGAGCATTGAAGTGGTCATCGCCGGGTACCAAAAGAAAAATGCCGTCCTCTCCGACCACGAGAAGCGAGTGGTGGCCTATCACGAGATTGGCCACGCCCTAGTGGCGGCCAAGCAGAGCAACTCCGCCCCGGTGCAGAAGATCACCATCATTCCCCGTACCTCCGGCGCCCTTGGCTACACCATGCAGGTGGAGACCGGGGACAAGTACCTGATGGGCAAGGAGGAAATCGAAAACAAGATTGCCACCTTCACCGGAGGCCGGGCCGCCGAAGAGGTGGTCTTTGGCTCGGTGACCACTGGAGCCTCCAATGACATTGAGCAGGCCACCAAGCTGGCTCGGGCCATGATCAGCCGCTATGGCATGTGCGACGAGTTTGACATGGTGGCCCTGGAGACGGTAAACAACCAGTACCTGGGCGGCGACACCTCTCTGGCCTGCTCCCCTGACACCCAGCGGGAGATCGACCGCAAGGTGGTGGAGTTGGTGCGGACTCAGCACCAGAAGGCCAGGGCCCTCCTGGAAGAAAACCGGGCCAAGCTGGACGAGTTGGCCAACTACCTCTACGAGAAGGAGACCATCACCGGGGAGGAGTTCATGGAGATTCTAACAGGAGGGGACCAACAATGAGAAGACGTTCCGGTTTTGGATGGCTTGAACTGATCATCGGTATACTTCTGATGGTCCTGGGCATCTGGGCCCTGGTGGCCCCTGGCATCGCCCTCAAAGGCATGGTGTTTGCCTACGGCCTGGCCGCCGTCATTATGGGGATCGCGGACATCGTCCTGTTCATCGAAGTGGACCGCTACACAGGATTGGGCCCTGTGATCGCCCTGGTCTCCGGCATTCTCAGCGTCATGTCCGGTATCATGCTGCTGGTATACCCCACTGCTGGGGCCCTGGTGCTCACCCTGCTGTTCCCCATCTGGTTTATCGCCCACTGCATGTCTCGGCTGTCCCATCTAGGCTACATTCGCCTGGTCTGTGGGGATGGGGTGTACTACTTCACCATGAGCATCCACATCATCGGTCTGATTCTGGGGTTCCTGATGCTCTTTAGCCCCCTGCTCACCTTCACATCCATCCACTATTTTGCCAGCGCTTATTTGATCTTGTTGGGCATTGACAGCATAGTCACTGCCATGAGTCCCATGGGAACAAGGTACTAAACCAACAAAGGCCCCAGGCATATGCCTGGGGCCTTACTATTCGGGGTAATAAAAAACCGGGGCAAGGTTTCCCTTGCTCCGGTCACTTGGTGCGGATGACGGGACTCGAACCCGTACGGCCATGGGCCACTAGCACCTCAAGCTAGCCAGTCTACCAGTTCCAGCACATCCGCATATTGTCGTCTCGAAAGACTGCTAGATTATTATAACGAGCCGTTACGGATTTGTCAACTGGAATTTTCCACTCCGCACCAGAAAAAGCAAAAAGATCGAAAAAAGGAGTTGACAAGTGGGGGGACAGATGGTAATATAATCTTCGCGCTGCAAAGAGCGCTAAAGATGCGCGAGTGGTGGAATTGGCAGACTCGCTAGATTCAGGTTCTAGTGTGCATT
>CABPXX010000158.1 GCA_902461475.1 uncultured Eubacteriales bacterium
TGGGGCTGGAACTGCCGGGCCTGCTGCTCGGCCAGCTCCACGCTGCGATTCACCGTCAGAGCTGCCACCTGGTGGCCGCAGGCCTGGGCCACGTCCAGGGTCTGCCGACCGATGGAGCCGGTGGAGCCTAAAATGGATAAGGTTCGTTTCATGTTATCCCTCGATTTCTATATCTGGTCCAGGCCATGGTTACAGCACGGGGATGGCCTGGAGGATGAAGAGCACCACAGGGGCACAGAAAATCATACTGTCAAACCGGTCCAGCATTCCCCCATGTCCAGGGAGCAGGTGCCCATAGTCCTTGACCCCGAATTCCCGCTTGATGAAGGAGAAGGACAGATCGCCCAGCTCGGTGGCCAGAGCGCCCACCAGTCCCGAGAGCACCAAGGGCAGGAAGTTGACCGGATTGTGGCTGATGGCCTGAATGACGCCGCCGTAGGCCAGCGCATAGAGCACACCAAAGACGAAGCCGCCGATGTAGCCCTCCAGACTCTTGTTGGGGCTGACCTTGGTGATGCCCCGGTGTTTACCAAAGAACACGCCCACAAAGTAGGCCCCTGCATCGGTGACAAAGGCCATAAGCACCGCAAAGAGCACCCAATACTCTCCATGGTCCATCAGTTTCAGCAAGACCAGAGCGGACAGGCCCAGAGGAATGAGGACACCGGAGAACAGGGTGAGCATCACGTGGTAAAAGCCAATGGGGGCCGTTCCCTCATCATAGGCCCGAATGGCGCACCAAAAGGACACGGCCATCACCACAAAGGTACACACGCTTACTGTGGTGGTTCCCTTCCCCATCCAGCAACCCAGGGGGATCAGAGCGGCAGAGAGCACCGCAACACAGGTCATCCAGGGGGAGACCTTATCCTCCCCAGCCGCCCGCAGCAGCTCAAAGGAGGCAGCGGGGGCAATGGCTGCCACCACAATGGACCAAATAAGAGGCGAGCTGGGCAGCATGGCCAGCAACAGCAGAGGGACAAACACCACTGCAACCGCAATTCGTACCAGCATCCCTTACACCCCTCCAAATCGCCGGGAGCGATTCTGAAAATCGGCAATTGCCCGCAGCAACTCCTCTTTGGTGAAGTCGGGCCACAGCACGTCGGTAAAGTAAAACTCAGCGTAGGCGGACTGCCACAGCAGGAAGTTGGAAATGCGCACCTCGCCGCTGGGACGAATCACCAGGTCCGGGTCGGGCACGCCGGCGGAGTAGAGCAGATCGCCCAGAGCCTCCTCGGTGAGGTCCTCAGGATTTGCCTGCCCCTGCTGGCACCGACGGGCAAACTCCGTCGCCGCCCGGATGATCTCCGCCCGGCCGCCGTAGTTGAAGCAGATGTTCACCTGGCAGCCGTCATAGCCCTTGGAAATCTCCTCGGTCTGATGGCACAGGTCACGCAGCTTGGGACTCAGCGGAGACAGGTCTCCGAAAAAGGCCATTTTCACCTTGTCCTTGGCCATGGTCTCAATGGCCTCTTTGAGATACCGCTCCAACAGGCCCATGATGGAGGACACCTCATCCTCCGGCCGCTTCCAGTTCTCCGTGGAAAAGGCATACACCGTCAGGTACTCCAGCCCCAGCTCCTTGGCATAGGTGGCAATGGTGCGGAAAGTCTCCGCCCCGGCGGCGTGTCCCGCCTTGCGGGGCAGGCCCCGCTTTTTGGCCCACCGGCCATTGCCATCCATGATGATGGCGATATGCCGGGGCAAACGGCTCATATCTACCTGGGGCGCCTGGGTTTTACGATTAAATAACGCCATATTCACGCATCCTAATCTATTTCAAAGTATGGACATTCCATCCCAAAAATACAACACAAGCGGGGCGTACCTTCGCCCCGCTGGTATTGTATGGTACAACGGTGTGGATTACACCGCCATGAGCTCCTTTTCCTTCTCCGCGGTGAGAGCGTCGATCTCCTTGCACCGCTTGTCGGTGATGGTCTGAATCTCATCCTCGTAGTCCTTGTACTGGTCCTCGGTGATCTCAGACTTCTTCTTCAAATCCTTGAAGTGCTCCATGGCGTCCCGGCGGATGTTGCGGATGGCAACCTTACCGCTCTCGCCATACTTGCGCACCTGCTTGGTCAGCTCCATACGGCGCTCCTCGGTGAGCTGGGGGAAGGACAGGCGGATGACACGACCGTCGTTCTGGGGGTTGATGCCCAGATCAGAGCACAGAATGGCCCGCTCAATCTCCTTGAGCAGGGAGCCGTCCCAGGGCTGGATGGCCAGGGTGCGGGGGTCCGGGGTGGAAATGCTGGCCACCTGCTGAATGGGGGTGGGAGTACCATAGTATTCCACCTGGATACGGTCCAGAACACCCGCGTTGGCACGGCCAGCGCGGACACCGGCGAAATCGCTCTTGACCACCTCAATGGTCTTGACCATCTTTCCGTCAAAGGGCTTGCACAGTTCCGTCATGGTTCTTCCTCCTTAATCCTTTACAATGGTACCAATCTTCTCACCACGGGCCACGCGGAGAATGTTCTCCGGGTCCTTTAGGGCAAACAGGACCACAGGGATCTTGTTGTCCATGGACAGAGAGGTGGCTGTGGAGTCCATCACCTGCAGGTGCTGGGCCAGAATATCATCATAGGTAATGGTGTCGTACTTCACCGCATTGGGGTCCAGATTGGGGTCGGCGGAGTACACGCCGTCCACGTTCTTGGCCAGCAGGATGACGTCGGCGTCAATTTCAGCGGCCCGCAGCACAGCGGCGGTGTCGGTGGAGAAGAAGGGGTTGCCGGTACCGCAGCCGAAAATCACCACGCGGCCCTTCTCCAGGTGCCGGATGGCACGGGAGCGGATGTAGGGCTCGGCCATAGCCCGCATCTCAATGGCGGTCTGCACCCGCACGTCCACGCCCTTCTGCTCCAGGATATCAGCCAGGGCCAGACAATTAATGGTGGTGGCCAGCATACCCATGTGGTCGGCACGGGTGCGCTCCCGCATGCCCTTGCCGTCCTTCAGGCCGCGCCAGAAGTTGCCGCCGCCCACCACGACGCCGATCTCAATGCCAGCCTTGTTGCACCGCGCGATGGCATCGCACACGCTGTCAATCACATCAAAATCCAGCCCACGGCCAGCATCCCCGGCCAGAGCCTCACCACTGACCTTCAGCAGAACTCGTTTATACTTCCATTCATTCATGGGATGATACCTCCGAATTTTGTTATCAGCCCTATTTTAATACAGAATCTCCTTCTTGCCTAGTGGGAAAATTAATTTTTTCCCAAATCTCCTGGTCTCTCCCCTGCATACCGCAAAACCCGGGGGGATACATATAGAATATAGGAGGGAATACTATGATCTGCAACATTTCGGACCTACAATATAAGGAAGTCATTGATATTGCCGACGGGACGCGGTACGGATACATCGGGGATGTGGAGATCAACGCCCAAAATGGCACCATTGAAAGCGTCATTATCTCGGGAAAACCCCGGTGGTTTGGTCTTCTGGGCCGGGAACCGGACACCGTGTTTCCCTGGTCCTCTATCACCCGATTTGGTGAGGACCTCATTTTGGTGGACGGTGGGCAGCGCCGTCAGGAGGCAAAACCAGATACCAAGCCCCGGCATCCATAAATTTATCGCAAAAAGAAGAAAAACCACTTGCATATCCCGGGATTCTATGATAGAATCTTGTGGCATTCCGCACGGGGGCGGATTTTTCGTCATGTGCTTTCCTTTGGAAGGTTGGCGCAAGAGATGAGGCTCCCGGAGGTAGTAACTAAATTTTAGGAGGAACTAAACAATGGCAGTCGTATCTATGAAGCAGCTGCTGGAGGCCGGTGTTCACTTCGGCCACCAGACCCGTCGGTGGAACCCCAAGATGGCCACCTACATCTACACCGAGCGCAATGGTATCTATATCATTGACCTGCAGAAGACCGTGAAGAAGCTGGAGGAGGCCTACTCCTTCGTGCGTGACATCGCCGCCAACGGCCAGTCCCTGCTCTTCGTGGGCACCAAGAAGCAGGCTCAGGAGGCCATCAAGGAAGAGGCTTCCCGCTGCGGTATGTACTACGTCAACGCCCGTTGGCTGGGCGGCATGATGACCAACTTCAAGACCATGCGCACCCGTGTGGACCGTCTGAACCAGCTCAAGAAGATGCAGGAGGACGGCACCTTCGACATGCTCCCCAAGAAGGAAGTCATGAAGCTGCTGGGCGAGATCGAGAAGCTGGAGAAGTACCTGGGCGGCGTCGTGGAGATGAAGAAGCTCCCCGGTGCTCTGTTCGTGGTTGACCCCCGCAAGGAGCGCAACGCCATCAACGAGGCCCGCAAGCTGAACATCCCCATCGTGGCTATCGTGGACACCAACTGCGATCCCGACGAGATCGACTACGTGATTCCCGGCAACGATGACGCTATCCGCGCCATCAAGCTCATCTCCTCTGTCATGGCCAACGCCGTGCAGGAGGGCCGCCAGGGTGTGGACGCTGCTC
>CABPXX010000159.1 GCA_902461475.1 uncultured Eubacteriales bacterium
CCTGCTGGACGTGGCCTTTGGTCAGGACGGGGTGAATTTCGGCATGACCTGGATAGCCCGCTCCATTGGCGATCTGCCCACCCAGGCCCAGAAGGAGGCTGCCGTGGCCCGAGTGACAGAGGATGTATGCCAGGAGTTTCTGGGCACCCCAACGGAAGAGGACCCGGTGCTGTGGCGGTTGTTTCTGGATGTAGAGGTCTGCCAGTACAACTCCTCCATGTACGACAACATGGCCAGCTTCCCTTGGTTTGCCGGCAGACGGTTGTCAGATATGAACCTGCTCTTTCGGGACCTGTATCGGACCATGGTGGGCCAGTGGGGGCAGGATCTCCAAGACCCTCTGGAGGCCATTTGCACCCAGGCAGAGGAGCTGAATCTCTCCATTCAGATATACACCGGGCAGCGACAAGTGGTGGTGGTCTACACCTATAATGACCCGGACTCCAAGGACGAGACCACCCTGGCAGTGTACTATGACATGGTGCTGGAGCAATACAGCGGGGTGGTGCTCAACGCTGTAGAGGACAACGGCAAATAAACTTCCTTACAACTTCGATACAACTTTATGTGGGACATGTTGCCCCCTTGGGATGGAAAATAGAGTTACTCCAACCCGAGGGGGCCTTTTTATGAGAAGAGAGAGAAGAACGCATGTCAACCGACTCCCATTTTTATGTATCGGCGTCTCCGCCCTGCTGTTTGTGCTGTCCCTGGGGCTGCTGCTGAACCAGTGCAGCGCCAAACCCAAGCCGGAGGTTCAGCCCCAGGGTGACGTGACCCAGCTGGAGGATGGCCGGGAGTTCACCCTGCAACTCCAGGAGCCCCAGCTGCCCAACGGCTGCGAGGTCACCAGTCTGGCCATGCTGCTGGGCTGGGCGGGATATCCGGTGGAAAAGATGGAGCTGTACCAGGGGTATCTCCCCCGCCAGGACTTCACCGAGACCCCGGAGGGGTGGAAAGTGGGCGGAAACCCGGAGGAGGTGTACGTGGGAGACGCCACCTCGGAGCTGGGAGGCTGGTACTGCTTTGAAGGGCCCATTGTGGAGGCGGCCAACGCCTACCTCCAGGACCAGGGCAGCGATTGGACCGCCGAGGCGGTGTCGGGGCTGTCCCAGCGGCAGCTCAATAAATACCTAAAGAACGACGTACCCCTGGTGGCGTGGGTGACTCTTGACTACACCGCCCCGGTGGCCAGCCTCCGCTACTGGTATCTCAACGACAATACCTTCTACCAGCCCTACGCCAACCTCCACTGTGTGGTGGTGGTGGAACACGGAGAGGACGGCTACCTCACCGCCGACCCCCTGGAGGGGGGGCAGTGGATTGAGGAGTCCACCTTCTGGGACATCTTCGACGCCATGGGCCGCCGGGCGGTGGCCATCACGGAATAAACACAAAAAAGATGGAAGCAACCCAAAGGGCTGCTTCCATCTCTGTATGTTTGAGAAAATTGGGGAGCATTACTCCTCCATGAGCTTCTCCATCTCGTCCAGCAAGGTGCCGAACAAATCCAGAGCGTCCTGGATGGGGGCGGGAGAGGACATGTCCACGCCAGCGCCCTTCAGAAGGTCGATGGGGTCCTTGGAGCAGCCGCCGGACAGGAAGCCCAGATAGTCCTCCACGGCGCTCTCCCCGCCCTTGAGGATGCGGCGGGACAGGGCGATGGCGGCGGAGTAGCCGGTGGCGTACTGATAGACGTAGTAGTTGTAGTAGAAGTGGGGGATGCGGGCCCACTCCAGAGCGATCTCGTCGTCGGACACCATGTCGGGGCCATAGTACTTCTCGTTGAGGGCCTTGTACTCGGCAGAGAGCAGGTCAGCGGTAAGGGGCTCGCCCTTGGCGCACAGCTCGCCCATGCGCAGCTCAAACTCGGCAAACATGGTCTGGCGGTACAGGGTGCCCTTGAACTGCTCCAGGAAGTGGTTGATGAGGGCGGCCCGCTCGCGCTTGTCGGTGGGGCGCTGCAGCAGGTACTCCATGAGCAGGGCCTCGTTGCAGGTGGAGGCCACCTCCGCCACGAAGATCACATAGTCCCGGTACACCGGCGCCTGGGTGCGGTTGGACAGGTAGGAGTGAGCGGCGTGCCCCATCTCGTGGGCCAGGGTGAACATGCTCTCCAGGTTGTCCTTGTGGTTTAAGAGCACGTAGGGGTGGCACAGAGCCCCGGCGGAGTAGGCCCCGGAGCGCTTGCCCACGTTCTCCCGCACGTCAATCCAGCGGTTGTCGAAGCCCTCCCGGATGATGGCCCGGTACTTCTCCCCCATGGGAGCCAGGGCGTCAAACACGGTGTCCTTGGCCTCAGCATAGGGGATGACCTTCTCCCCGCCGGACACCATGGGGGCGTAGATGTCGTACATGTGCAGCTCGTCCACACCCAGCAGCTTCTTACGCAGGCGGATATAGCGGTGCATCTTGTCCAGGTTGGCGTTCACCGTCTGGATGAGGTTGTGGTACACGCTCTCGGGCACCCGGGTGGAGTCCACGGCGGCGGCCAGAGCGGAGGGGTACTTGCGGGCGTTGGCGTAGAACTGGCGCTGCTTGGCCTCGGCGTTGAGGGTGGCGGCGGCAGTGTTGCGCACGCTGCCATACACCCCGTAGAAGGCCTCGAAGGCGTTTTTCCGTAGCACCCGGTCCTCGCTCATCTGGGTGGGCACAAAAGCGCCGTTGGACAGGGGCACCTCGTTGCCCTCACCGTTGGTGGTGGAGGGGAAGGTGAGGTCGGCGTAGGTGAGCTTGGCGTACACGTCGTTGGGGGCCTGGGCCAGATCGGCAGCAGCTTCTCCTCAGCGTCGGAGAGCACGTGGGCCCGCTTCTCCTGGATGATGGTCAGGTAGCGGCGGTACAGCTCCAGACCGGGCTCCTCCTGGAAAAAGCCCTCCAGCTTGGCCGGGTCAATGGCCAGCAGCTCGGGGGTCTCAAAGGCGGTAGCCCCGCTGATCTCCACGGCCAGAGAGCTGATCTTGCCCTCCATGGCCTGGTACTGGGCTACACGGGTGTCCTGGTCCCCCTTGCGGTAGGCGTAGTTGGCCAGGTTGTTCAGCAGGGTGTCGGCCTCCTGGCACAGCTCCAGGTACTCCAGCAGAGTGGCCCCGCTCTCGCCCAGCCGTCCGGCATAGGCGGACAGCTTGTCCACGTAGGTCTGAGCCACCTCAAACTCGGCCTGCCAGGCGGCATCGTCGGCGTACAGGTCGGTGAGGTTCCAGGTCTCCTCCACGGAAACCTGGTCACGCTCGGGAATGGCATTCATCTGAGACATGGGAAATTCCTCCTTGGGATTTCAGTATGATAAAGAAATCATAGCACAGAACTGGGTTTCTTGCAACCCTCCCGGCGAAACACATGCACCCGGAAGTCCGCCGTTACGGTGAGTTGCTCCAGTTTCTCCAGACGCTCCACTCCTGCCCGGGGGGTCTTCCAGGCGTAGGGGGTCATGCCAAACAGGGCCTGAATGGACGCCTGGTCCGGCAGGGTGAAGGTGGTGGTCACGGGTAGGATGTCCACATAGGAGAACCCCTCATACTCCACCCGCTCCTCGGGGTTGGGGTAGGGGGTGTCGTAGAGCACCGCCTTCATCTCCATGAGATGCTGGGGGGCGGGCACCACGTAGACAAACAGCCCGCCAGGGGCCAGCACCCGGCGGTACTCCTCCAGGGCCAGAGGGGCGAAGCCGCCACCGGCAGGTGATACACCGAGGCCACGGCAAACTCCCCCTCGTTCCCCCGCCGGGCCGCCTTTTTCAGCCCCGCCTTGGACAGGTCCACCCCGGCGATCTTTACCCCCGGCAGCTGGGCCAGGCCCTGGGTGTAGTATCCCTCGCCGCACCCCACGTCCAGGATTTTGGGATTCTGTCCCCCGTGGGCGGACACAGTGCCGCAAATCGTCTCCCGCAGAGGGGCATAGTAGTCCCCGTCCAGAAAGGCGGTGCGGGCGGCGATCATGGCTTTGTCGTCCCCGGGGTTAGCCGAATGCTTCTGGTTGGCGGGGAGCAGGTGGACGTACCCCTCCCGGGCCACGTCGTAACAGTGGCGGTTGGGGCAGGTATAGGTGCGGCCCTCCCGGGTAAGGCGGGACCCACAGATGGGACAGCGAAACAGGCTCATGGCGATCTTCCTTTTGGTGGTTTGTTTTCTCTATCTTATACAAAACCAGGCCAAAAGGCAAGGGGCTGCCTTTGGCTCTCCTGAATCAGGGGAATCTTGAGCGTGGGAACCACGCCCATCCCCCCTGCATAGACTGGGTCAAAATCTCTCATCCAGAGGTGTTGACCCATGAAACTTGCCCCTTTGCTGGCCGTGCTCGGCCACTCCTGTGACCAGGATGTGGACATTTCCTCCCTCTCCTGTGACTCCCGCACCGTCACCCCCGGCGCCCTCTTCGTGGCCATCCCCGGCGAACACGCCGACGGCACCCAATACATCGCCCAGGCCGTGGACCGA
>CABPXX010000160.1 GCA_902461475.1 uncultured Eubacteriales bacterium
ATCTCGGGCACGGGGTTGGCCATGGGGAAGAGGATGGGGTTGGGGGCCATGGTCTTCACCATCTCAGGGGTGACCACGCCGGGGGAGGACACGCCGATGAACAGGTCGGCCCCCACCATCACGTCGGCCAGGGAGCCGGACTTGTCCTGCTTATTGGACAGCTCCAGCAGGGCCTTCTTCTCGTCATTGAGGTCGGTGCGGGCCGAGCAGATGGCGCCCTTGCGGTCACAGATGATGGAGTCCCCCAGGCCCATGGACTTCAGCAGCTTAAAAATGGCGGTGCCAGCGGCGCCAGCGCCGGAGAACACGGCGGTGATGTCCTCGATCTTCTTGTTCACCAGCTTCAGGGCATTGATGAGGGCGGCAGCCACGATGATGGCGGTGCCGTGCTGGTCGTCGTGGAAGATGGGAATGTCGCACACTTCCTTGAGCTTGCGCTCGATCTCAAAGCAACGGGGGGCGGAGATATCCTCCAGGTTGATGCCGCCGAAAGAGCCAGCCAGCAGGGAAACGGTGTGGACAATCTCGTCCACGTCCTTGGAGCGGACGCACAGAGGCACGGCGTTGACGTCGCCGAAGGCCTTGAACAGCACGCACTTGCCCTCCATCACCGGCATACCGGCCTCGGGGCCGATGTCGCCCAGGCCCAGTACAGCGGTGCCGTCGGTGACCACCGCCACGGTGTTCCACCGTCCGGTGAGCTCGTAGCTCTTGCTGATGTCCTTCTGAATCTCCAGGCAGGGCTGGGCCACGCCGGGGGTGTATGCCAGGGACAGAGCCTGGCGGTCCTTGACCTCCATCTTGGGCACAGTGTCCAGCTTGCCCCGCCACTGATAGTGCAGTTTCAACGATTCGGCTGCGTAATCCATATCTCTTAAACTCCTTTTTCCACTCTTCCATCTGGGATGGAAGGAATTGTTGTGCAATAGTGATTGCATATCACACCATGTTTCAAAATAAAAGGACCCTTCCCACACGTCGCCTACCAAGGTCTTTGCTTTAATCAAACAGGACCTCCCAGTTGGGACTGTGGAACGCTTCGAAGCACATGCGGATCTGTTCCTCGTTGTTTTTTTCCGTTGCCAATGTTGGCAGTTCCTCCGCCGAGAAATAGGCAAACCCTTGGGTCTCTATGTTTTCTTCAAAGTGGCCGCCAACCACGGTGCATAAGACAAAGATCTTGCATACACCGTAGGGGTACACGGGCAAATTGTGCTTTGACCGATCCTGTACTGCTATGATTTTGTCCGCAGTGACATCCAGGCCGGCTTCCTCCTTGACCTCTTTGATGGTGTTCTCTTTCACCGAGACATCCACATCGCACCAACCGCCCGGGAGCGCCCATCGGCCGTCATGCTCCTGCACCAGCAGGATTTTCCCCTGGTCAAACATGGCTGCCCTCGTGTCAATTTTCGGCGTTTGATACCCCGTTTCGTTGCAAAACAAATCCCTGACCTTGTTGAGCGGAAGCTCCGTTTGATGGGAAACCATTTCCGCTGCCACCGTGCGGATTCTCTCAAACCGTTCCAAATCAAATTTGTCTTTGGAATAGAACAGGCCTGCCTGTGCGATGCTCTGCAATTCCATGGCCCACTCCAACCACTTTTCCTGTGTGTCCATTTCAAACTCCTCATAAAAATCCGATTTGTTTCCTTGAATATGCCTGTGAATGGAATTGTTGTGCAATAGTGATATCATATCATACCATCTTGCAAAATAAAAGAGCCATGCCCACAGTTTTCTCTGCTTCGTCTTGTAATTCCATGCCAAACCCTGTATAATCGTTGAGAATATATAACGTCTGAAAGGATGTCCTTATCTATGAAGCTCGGTATCGTGGGTCTGCCCAACGTGGGCAAATCGACCCTGTTCAACGCCATCACCAACGCCGGTGCGGAGAGCGCCAACTACCCCTTCTGCACCATCGACCCCAACGTGGGCATCGTGGCCGTCCCCGATGCCCGTCTGGACTGGCTCAGTGAGTTCTACAAGCCCAAGAAGACCACCCCCGCTGTGGTGGAATTCGTGGACATCGCCGGTCTGGTGAAGGGCGCCAGCCACGGCGAGGGTCTGGGCAACAAGTTCCTGGCCAACATCCGGGAGTGCGCCGCCATTGTCCACGTGGTGCGCTGCTTTGACGACGAGAACGTCATCCACGTGGAGGGCTCCACCAACCCCATCCGGGACATTGATATCATCGACCTGGAGTTGATCATGGCCGACGTGGAGATGGCCGAGCGCCGCATTGACAAGGCCACCAAGGCCGCCAAGGCGGACAAGAAGTTCCTCCACGAGGCAGAGGTGTTCCAGGGCCTGCGGGACTGGCTCAACGAGGGCAAGTCCGCCCGCAGCTACCTCAGCCAGGTGGACGAGGAGGACGCCGCCCTCATCGCCACCAGCGAGCTTTTGTCCCTCAAGCCCGTCATCTATGCCGCCAACCTGGATGAGGAGGGCTTCTCCCACCCCGACGAGGTGGAGTACTATCAGCAGGTGTCCCAGCGGGCTGCCGAGGAAGGAGCCCAGTGCATCCCCGTATGCGCCCAGCTGGAGGCGGAGATCGCCCAGCTGGACGGCGAGGAGAAGGCCATGTTCCTGGAGGACCTGGGCATCGCCCAGTCCGGTCTGGACCGTCTCATTAACGCCAGCTACACCCTGCTGGGCCTTATCTCCTACCTCACCGCCGGTGAGGACGAGTGCCGTGCCTGGACCATCACCAACGGTACCAAGGCCCCCCAGGCCGCCGGTAAGATTCACTCCGACTTCGAGCGGGGCTTCATCCGGGCTGAGACCGTGGCCTTTGAGGACCTGAAGGCCTGCGGCTCCATGGCCGCCGCCCGAGAGAAGGGCTTGATCCGCTCCGAGGGCAAGGACTACGTAGTTAAGGACGGAGACATCATTCTCTTCCGCTTCAATGTATAATCATTTCTCGAAAACGCAAGCGTTTTCTCGAGGGGATGCAGCCCGCTGCATGCATAATCGGGTCAAAGGACGACCCGATTCCACACTGGCGGGCTGAGAAGTGTTTTTTTCGAGGCGCATGTCCCCGGAAAAAACAGATTTCAATTTTTTCCCGCCTGCGGGCGGAAAACTCTGCCGAGGGCTTTTGTCAATGCAAGATCGTCACGACTCCCTGCATGGTCTTTGGCTTTTTCCATGACAATCTCGGAGGGAACACCTTGTGTTCCCTCCCGGTGTTTTTTAAGTATGGATAACACAAAGAGAAAAAAAGAGAAGGAGAGAAGGAGAGAAGCAGATGAAACAAACCAAATCTGACACGGTATTCCAGTGGAAGGGTGTCCCCCCCACGGGCCAGCTCATTCCCCTGGGACTCCAGCACGTGGTGGCTGCCGTGGTGGGCATCATCACCCCCGCCATCCTCATCTCCAACACCTGTAGTCTCAGCGAGGAGCAGAAGACCCTGATGATTCAGGTCTCCCTCATCCTCACCGCCCTGGCCACCCTCCTCCAGCTGTTCCCCATCTTCGGGCGCATCGGAGCGGGCCTGCCCGTCATTATGGGCATCAGCTTTTCCTACATCCCCACCCTCCAGGCCATCGGCGCGGAGTTCGGCATCGCCACCATCTTGGGCGCAGAGATCATCGGCGGCTGTGTGGCCATCGTCTTCGGCATCTTCGTCAAGTGGATTCGCCCCCTCTTCCCGCCCCTGGTCACCGGCACCGTCATCTTCACCATCGGCCTGTCCCTCTACCCCACTGCCGTGAAGTACATGGCCGGCGGCGTGGGTACCCCCGACTTCGGCACCCCCAAGAGCTGGCTGGTGGCTCTCATCACCCTGGTGGTGGTCATCGCCCTGACCAACTTCACCAAGGGGCTGACCAAGCTGGGCGCCATCCTCATCGGCATGATCGTTGGCTACATCATCTCCATCCCTCTGGGTCTGGTGGACTTCTCCTCCATCGGCTCCGCCCAGTGGTTCGCCCTGCCCCAGTTCATGCCCTTTGAGATCAAGTTCGTGCCCTCCGCCGCTGTGTCCCTGAGCATTGTGTATGTGGTCAACGCCGTGCAGACCATCGGCGACCTCAGCTCCACCACCATGGGCGGCCTGGACCGCATGCCCACCGACAAGGAGCTGTCCGGCGGCATCATCGGCCAGGGCGTCATGAGCGTGCTGGGCGCGTTCTTCGGCGGCCTGCCCACCGCCACCTACAGCCAGAACGTGGGCATTGTCACCGTCAACCGGGTCATCAACCGGTCCGTGTTCGCCCTGGCCTCCGGCATCCTGCTGGTGGCGGGCCTGATGCCCAAGTTCGCCTCCCTGCTGACCACCATTCCCCAGAGCGTCATCGGCGGCGCCACCATCTCCGTGTTTGCCGCCATCACCATGACCGGCATCCGCATGATCACCCAGGGCGGCTTTACCCCCCGGAAGAGCGCCGTCATGGGCCTGTCTGTGGCCATGGGCGTGGGT
>CABPXX010000161.1 GCA_902461475.1 uncultured Eubacteriales bacterium
ACAACGGCGTCTACATCACCGGGGAGGATGGCCGTGCGGTCATCACCGGCCTCACCCCCGGCACCACCATCACCACAAGGGAGACCCGGACCGTAGATGGATTCGTCCTGGACGGCAGCCCCCAGAGTATTCTCATCCAGGAAGGTCAGGTCCAGACTTTAACTTTCTGGAATTCCAGAGAGGGCGGCGTGGAGATCGTCAAGGTCAGCTCCGCCGACAAGACGGAGCGCCTCTCTGACGCTGTTTTTGAAATCCGCAGGGCATCAGATGACGCCCTAATGGACACCGTCACCACCGGGGACACCGGAACTGTCTTTGCCCCGCTTGATGAGGGCGATTATTATGCTCTGGAACTGGAAAGCCCCTCCGGATTCAAGCTGGACTCTACCCGGCACTATTTCACCGTCAAGGATGGCGAGGTCACCCAGGAGGTCATTGAAAATGAGGCCGTCTCCGGCATTCTGCTCCATAAGGTGGACAGCGCCACTGGGGATGGAATTTATGGCGTCACCTTCTTGCTCTACGATGATACCAACACCCCCATTGGCCAGTACACCTCGGATGACCGAGGCTATGTTTACATTGAGGGGTTGGAGAGTGGCCGCTTTTATTTGCGTGAATTGGAAAACGAAGGTTATATCGTAGACACGGAGAAAAAGACCGTCTATGTAAAGTCTGGGGAGACCACGGAGATCACCTGGAAGAATACCCCCATCACCGGTCAGATTCAGATCACGAAAACCTCGGCAGACTATAACAGTATGAATGGCTGGCCCGCCGGGACGCCCATCCCCAACACGGAGTTCGAGATTTATAACGCCCGGACCGGCAAGCTGGTAGATACCATCCGCACGGACAAAAATGGTGTCGCCGTCTCCAAGCCCTTGCCTTTGGCGCGCTACGAAGTGATCGAATCCAAAGCCGCGGATTTCTATGGCCTGGACAAGACTCCCATCGAGGTGGAGATCGAGTACGCCGGGCAGATCGTGAAAGCCGCCATGACCAACAAGAGCCTCTACACCAACGTCTCCATCAAGAAGACCGGCTATGTGGAGGTCATGCCCGGCCAGACCCTACGCTACGACTTCACCGACATCGCCAACAACTCCACCACATCCCTCGAGTCTTTCTACTGGAGGGAGCGCCTGCCTGCTTTCGCGCACTTGCAGAAAATCGTCACCGGCACCTGGAACGTCCCCGGCAGCTACAAGATCGTCTATAAGACCACGCTCAGCGGAGATACCTACCGGGTCCTGGCGGACAATCTCAGCACCCAGCAGAACTATGTGCTGGATGCCTCGCCAGCGGCCCTGGGCCTCGCCTCCGGGGAGAAGGCAACGGAGTTCATGGTGGTGTTCGGGATCGTGCCGGCCAACTTCCGGCAGGTGGAGGCGCCCGTGGTGTACTGCACCGCCAGCCAGTGGCTCACCGGCGGCAGCCAGATCGTCAACCAGACAGATGTGGGCGGCATCCACGATGGGCAGTGGATCATGGCCACCTCCCGGTGGGCGACCAAGGTCTATAAGCCTGCTGAACCCCTGCCCAGAACCGGATATTGAGAAGCATCAGAAACTGGAGAGCCGCCCCGATTTGGGTCGGCTCTCCCATTTTCGATAGGAGGAACAACGATGAACCGTAAGAGATTCCTGCCTATGCTGACAGCATTCTACCTGCTGGCGGCTCTGTTCTGCACCCCAGCCCTGGCGGTCGGCAGTGTGGCGGATGCGGTGGAACAGACTTGGGGCGACGCCTCAGAGCAGATCAAGGCTGTAGTGGACAGCGTAGTGTTTCCGGCGTTGAGCATGGTGCTGGCCATTGCGTTTTTTGTGAAGCTGGCGCTGACGTATTTTGAGTATCGGAAGCACGGACAATTTGAGTGGACGGGCCCGGCCATCCTGTTCGTCTGCCTGATCTTCGTGCTGCTGGCCCCCAACTAATGCAGAGAGAGGAATTTTCGGAGAGGGCCCAGACACAGAAGATGGATACGAACCAGGGAGAGCGGGCACGCCTGGAAAATAGGAGGCGGTTTGCAGGGGAACTGGCGGAGGGGGCCCTTCAGTTTTTCGCCCTGGAACAAACCCTTGGTGGCCAGGCGGGAGGCTTTGGAGCGTGGCTGCAAGCCACATACGAGTTGAATGAAGATTTTGAAGAGCCCTATTCAAAAGTAGTGGATGACATCTGTCAGGCATTTCGGGAGGTGGAGCGCCGCCATGGGACAGCAATCGCCCAACATTTATATGACGTCCACTCTGTCATCCTTCCGACGGAGATTCAGAACGCTGCCGATTACCTGGCTCTTGGCGGGCAGCCGGAGGATCTCCCAGCGTTGGCAAGGAGCGGCATTTTTCTGGAGCATCTGGACCCAGATGCCATCACCAGGGCTATCGACTACATGGAGTCTGCCGGAGAGGCATCCGGCGCCTATCAGGCCGCAAAAGTTGAGACACAGGATAAGACCTGGGATTCCGGACAGAAGTTCCAGCAGACCATGGGGAGGTAACTTGGGTTACCGGAATGCCGCGGCTCGGGAATCATGAAAATCAGATTGCTTAATGTCCTACCGCAGGGTATAATAAATTCAGCGAGGAGGTGCTGAGGATGACGGTTAAAGTGAAAGAGGAATTGTCCCATATCTGCCAAATCATTGCGGAAACAGTGGATGCTGAAAAAATATACCTGTTTGGCTCCTATGCCTACGGCACCCCGAGTCGGGATAGTGACTATGATCTGTGTGTTCTCGTCTCTGATATGGCATTGCGTCCTGCAGACGCGGTCAAACGAATTCGCCGCGCCCTGTTCATGGTCCAGGACACGCCGCTGGATGTGATCGTGTATCATACCGGAGTCTTTCGGCAGAGGCAAGCACAGCCCTCCCTGGAACGAAAAATTGCGAGAGAGGGGGTGGTCCTGTATGAACGGCCAAGAGACATGGAGCAGCGAATGGCTTGACTTGGCGGAAATGGACCTTGGCGCTGCGGAATACTTGCTTGGGATGCGTCCAGTACCTGTGGAGATCATCTGCTATCACTGCGAACAGGCAGCTGAGAAAATGCTGAAAGGAACACTGGCGCAATTTGGCATGGAACCGCCCAAGACACATGATTTGATTCAGCTCTGCAAGCTCTGTATGGAGCGGGACCCGCAGTTTGAGCAGTTGGCAGACGCCTGCGTGGAACTGACCCCCTATGGTGTACAGGTGCGGTATCCGTCCCATATGGAGCTGGATGAGTCTGACATGAACTGCGCACTGCGGGAATGCAGGAAGATCCGCGAATTCGTTTTACAGAGACTGGATCCACATATCTCACAAGACATTAAAGCGGTAACAGAAGCAAAACGGAAGTTTGAGCAACACATGGGATAATACAAAGGCAGCAATTCCTGATGGGTTTCAGAAGCGGACACAGAAACTGTGTCCGCTTTTGTTTTTTCAACCCCAATTCTAGATGCGCCGCTTGTGCTGTGCTTCACTTTTGGTGCAGATTATTTGTATATAGAACGGAGGAATTTTTTTCATTGTTTATCTGGGACTTTGTAGCGTCTACGGTCATGGATGATCTCATCGACTGGTTCTATGGCCAACTGGTGGGCTTTTTGGGGAATTTCTTTGCCCAAATGGGTAATATGGGCGTGGAACTGTTTGACCTGGAATGGGTGCAGGCTGTGATTTTGTTTTTCTCCAAACTAGCTTGGGCTCTGTTCGCTGTGAGCCTAGTGGTACGAGCATTCGAGTGCGGCATTGAGTACGCCAGCGGCCGGGCCAATCTACAGCAAACAGCTCTGGACATGATCAAGGGCTTCTTTGCCGTGTCCCTGTTCACCACGGTTCCCGTCCGGCTGTACGCCCTGTCAGTATCCCTCCAAGGAACTCTTTCTGTAGGACTGACCGGTTCGGACACCACCATCGGAGAGGTAGGGCAGCAGATCATTACGGACCTCAGTGAAATCGACTCCCTGGCGGACATGATCGACAACAGCTACTTCGGCCTTGGTGTCATCACCAGCCCCCTCATGATCCTGTTCTGCGTCATCCTTATGGCTTACGCGGTGATTAAGGTGTTCTTCGCCAACCTGAAGCGGGGCGGTATCCTGTTGATTCAGATCGCCGTGGGAAGTCTCTATATGTTCTCTATTCCGCGAGGATACATCGACGGCTTCGTCCAGTGGATGAAGCAGGTCATCGGCCTGTGCCTGACAGCCTTCCTCCAATCTACTATCCTGGTGGCGGGACTTATGGTGTTCAAGGACCATGCCCTGCTGGGACTGGGGCTTATGCTCTCCGCAGGAGAGGTCCCCAGGATCGCCGGAACCTTTGGGCTGGACACCACCACCCGGGCGAATATCATGAGCGCGGTCTACACCGCCCAGGCGGCAATCAACACCACCAGGACGATTGCTGGGACAGTGCTAAAATAGGAATAGGCGGT
>CABPXX010000162.1 GCA_902461475.1 uncultured Eubacteriales bacterium
TGACCCTCATCCGGGGGCACAAGTCGGTCCCGGGCGGCTTTTCCCGCCTCCAGCACTTCCTCTTCGCTCAAGGGCTTGGGCAGCATCCCGGCGGCCATGTTGGACAGCAGCGAGAAGCCCAGCACCTCCATGCCACAGTGGGCGGCCACGATGACCTCGGGGGCGGTGGACATGCCCACCGCATCCCCGCCCAGGGCCCGGATGGCCCGAATCTCGGCGGGGGGCTCATACTGGGGCCCCAAGCTGTAAAAGTAGGGGTGCGACCCAGCTCCTGGGCCACCTGGCGGGCCACCGCTTGCAGCCGGGGGGTGTACAGATGGGAGGCGTCGGGGAAGCGTACCCCAAATTCCGGGAGGTTCTCCCCCCGCAGCGGAGACTCTCCGCCCAGCTTGATCTGGTCGGTGAGGAGCATGATGTCCCCGGCGTTCCAGTCTGGGCGGACGCATCCGGCGGCGTTGGTCACCAGCAGGGTGTCGCACCCCAACAGCCGCAGCACCCGCACCCCGTAGGCCACATCCTCATAGGAGTACCCCTCGTAGTGGTGCACCCGGCCCTGCATCACCGCCACGGGCTTGCCTGCCAAGGTGCCAAAGACCAGCTGCCCCACATGTCCGGGGGCAGTGGAGCGGGGAAAGTGGGGAATGGAGGCGTAGGGCACCGCCACAGCGTCCTCCACCTCCTGGGCCAGATCCCCCAGCCCCGAGCCTAAAATCAGGGCCACTTTGGGGACAAATTCCCCCAGCTGAGCCCTCAGATAGGCGGCGCTTTCCTGATAATGGGAATACGGATGGGACATAGGCTTCCCTCCTGACAAAATCTTCGGAAATATGAGAGCATTACAAGATAGTTTACACCATATGACCAGGAAAATCAATCCTGACCCCGGCCACATTGGCAGGGGAGGGGAAATGTGGTATCATATATAAAAACAGATCGAATGAGGAGGAGACAACATGCGGGACACAAGACCCCTGGTGGTGGTGGTGGACGGCCACGGCGGCGGCATGGGCAAGGCCCTGGTGGCCCGGCTCAGGGAGCGGTTGCCCCAGGTACACGTGCGGGCGGTGGGCACCAACTCCGCCGCCACTGAGGCCATGCTCAAAGGCGGAGCCGAGGACGGTGCCACCGGGGAGAATGCGGTGATTTTTAATGTGGGGAAGGCGGACTTCGTGGTGGGGTCCGTGGCCATCCTCATGGCCAACGGCCTGATGGGGGAGATCTCCCCCCGTATGGCCCAGGCGGTGGGGGACAGCCCCGCCATCAAGGTGCTCATCCCCGCCAACCGCTGCGGCATCCGCATCGCCATGGGGGGCGAGCAGCCCCTGCGCCGCTATTTGGACGACTGTGTGGACCTCATTGCCGCCGAGCTGCAAGAGTAAACCATACGACAATCTGACGATTTTGAACGGATGAGGCCTCCTTTGGTTGACAAGGGAGGCCTCATCTTATAAAATATTTGTCGAGTGTTTAGTAACGGGTGCATTGCACCCTGAAATATGGTATTATATGGAAGAACTGGGTGGTCTTTGTCAAAAACGGCCCGGTGTGGAAGAGAATAAGGAGAGACGAATGTTACAAAGTGGAAGAAGAATGGAGAAGAAAACACGGACGCTGGCAGGGCTGGCGGCGGTGTTTTTTGCCTGCATGGTGGTTCTGTCCGCCTTTGTGGCGGTGTATGCCGGGGGCGTGCGCTACGGCGTGGTCACCGGTACCGAGGTGGGCCTGAGCGTGCGTGCGGGAGCGGGAACCTCTTACACTCGGTTGGGCCTCATTTACGACGGCACCACTGTCACCATCACCGGGGAGAAGAAGGCCTCAGACGGCGCCACCTGGTATGCCATTGACTACAACGGCGGCACTGGCTACGTCATTAGTACCTATATCAAGCTCATCAGCAGTGGTGTGGACGACAAGGAGTTTGAGGCCTACCTCAAACAGCAGGGCTTCCCCGAGTCCTACTGGAGCGGGTTGAAGGTGCTCCACGCCATGTACCCCGAATGGGTGTTTAAGGCCGACCACAACGGCTTTGACTGGAACTACGCCGTGGACCAGGAGTCCAAAATCGGCAACAGTCTGGTGCAGTCCTCCTCCAAGTCCAGCTGGAAGTCCACCGACCCCAAGGCCTACAACTGGGATACGGGAAAGTGGACGGAATTTGACACCGGCGGCTGGGTGGCCGCCTCCCGGGAGATCGTGGCCTACTACATGGACCCCCGGAACTTCCTGACCCAGAACAGCATCTTCCAGTTCCTCCTCCAGAGCTATGATGCCCAGGTGCAGAGCGTGGCAGGAGTGGAGCGGCTGGTGGACGGCACCTTCCTGGATGCCACCGTCACCGACACCGACGGCAAGCGAATTTATTACCCCCAGGTGATCTATGATGCAGGCAAGAAGGTGGGGGTCAACCCCTATGTGCTGGCCGCCATGATCATCCAGGAGCAGGGCACCCGTGGCCAGAGCGAGAGCATTTCCGGCACGGTGAAAGGCTTTGAGGGGTACTTTAACTACTACAACATCGGCGCGGTGGCCGGAGGCGGCAACACTGCGGTGAAAAACGGCCTCATTTACGCCAAGGGCGGCTCCAGCGGCACGGGCACCAGCTATGGGCGGCCCTGGAACAGCCGGGTGCGGGCCATCAGCGGCGGAGCCCAGTTCTACGCCAACGGCTACGTCACCGCCGGACAGGACACCATGTACTTAAAGCGGTTCAACGCCCAGGGGGACAACCCCTTCACCCATCGGTATATGACCAGTGTGTGGGGCGCTGCCTCCGAGGGCCTGAGTCTGGCCGGGGGATACAGCGAGGAGCTGCGCCAGTCCCCCCTGGTGTTCTCCATCCCCGTGTATGACAATATGCCCAGCAGCCCCTGTGCCCAGCCCACCGGGGACGGCTCCCCGGACAACCGCCTGAGCACCTTGAAGGTGGGCAACTACGCCCTCACCCCGGGCTTTGACAACGACACCACCTCTTACAGTGTGGTGGTGTCCAACTCCGTCTCCTCTGTCACCATCACCGCTACCCCCAAGGCGTCCACCGCCAAGGTCAGCGGCGCCGGGACGGTGCAGCTGAAGGTGGGGTCCAACACCGTGAAGGTGACGGTCACCGCCCAAAACGGCAGCCAGCGCACCTTTACCCTCACCATCGCCCGGGAAGGTAGCTCCGGCGGCTCGGACTCCTTCGCCGTCAATCCCAAGTATAACGTCAGCGGGTCCAACCAGGTCTCCGGCATCGCTCTGGGCACCAAGAGCTCCGACTTTGTGAAGAACCTGAACATCGTGGGGGGCTATGCCCAGGTGAAGACCGCCAGCGGCTCCACCAAGCAAAACTCCGCCGCGGTGGCTACCGGGGACACCGTGACCATCTACCGCAACGATGGCACCCAGTACGCCAAATGGACGGTGCTCCTGTACGGCGATGTGAATGGGGACGGAAAGATCGACAACTCGGACCGTGTGAAGATTCGCAATCACGTTTTGGCAACCAGTAAACTCTCCGGGGTGTATGCGGTGGTCGCAGATGTGAACAAAGATGGACAAGTGAACAATTCGGACCGCGTCAAGGTTCGCAACCATGTATTAGGTACCTCTCTCATCAACCAATAGGAGTAGATCATGAAAAAAATCTTTCTCAATAAGTGTGCGATGCTGGTCATGGCGTTAGCCATGATTCTGGGCCTGGGTCTGACTACCCCCCGGAGTCAGGCGGCTGGAAGCTGTGTTGTCACCTTTTCGGATCCTACGGTCACTGTAGGGCAAACGTTTACCGTCAATGTGAGGGTGACTGGAGCTGTGGCCATTGCCACGGTGAAGGTGAACTATGACTCCAGGTATCTGCAATATATTTCCGGTGATCTAGGCTACGGATATCCCAGCGGCAATGTGATTGTCATGGATAAGGAGAACACTGGAACGGGTAACGTCAGCTTCTCGATGACCTTCAAGGCGCTGAAAGCGGGCAAGACTACCATTAACAACTATGAAAATTCCATTGTGGATGGAAATGGCGATTTTCTGGATGTGACCCCCGGCTGGTCTACAGTCACCATCAACGCCCCCTACACCGCTTCGGGGAACAACAACCTCAGATCCCTGTCCATCAGCCCCGGCACCCTGTCCCCTGGCTTCTCTGCTGGCACCACCAGCTACAGCGCCTCGGTGTCCAACTCCACCACCAGTGTTGCGGTGTCCGCCAAGGCCGCCGATGGAAAGGCCAAGGTGGCGGTGTGGGGCAACACCGGACTGAGTGTGGGCAACAACACCATCACCGTCCAGGTCACCGCTGAGAACGGCAACAAGAAGACCTATACCATCACCGTCAACCGGGCCTCCGGCGGCAGTGGCGGAAATACGGGCGGCAACACCGGTGGAAATACAGGCGGGGAAACCCGGGGGGACACAGGAGGCGAATGCGGGATGG
>CABPXX010000163.1 GCA_902461475.1 uncultured Eubacteriales bacterium
CTGCTCGGCGTGCTCTCGGATGGCGCAGGTGTTGATGAGGATGAGGTCGGCGTTGTCGCCGTCGTGGACAATCTCATAGCCCATCTCGCACAGCATGCCCCGCAGCAGCTCCGAGTCCGCCTCGTTTTGCTGGCACCCGTAGGTGTCCACAAAGGCGGTGGGAGCCTGGGCGTGCTGGGCGTTGATGGCCCGGATTTCCTGACAATATTCCCGCTGTTTTGCCACGTCCTGAGCGGGGATGACGGGGGTCGTTCTCTCCATGGGGAGTTCCTCCAGTATTCATAAGGTTATAACATAACATTATACCATGAGACAGATAGCAAAACAAGACGAACCGCACCCGGGGGATTCCCAGGTCTTGTGCGTTGACAGCCCCAGGGCAACGTGATAGAGTAGAGCAAATTGTTTGGAATCCCATCGGTTCCCCATAAGGAGACTATTGTATGCTGCATACTGCTGAACGTCTGCGCCAGGCCCTGCTCCGCCGCTGTGGGGGAGCTGCTGTGGTGCTGCCGGTGGCCGTGGTGCTCCACGCCTTGGTGGTGGCCCTGGTGGACCAGGTTGTCGTCCATCAGAGCTTGGCCGTCCTCCCCTCCTGCCTCACCGCCGGATGGTTCTGGTGGACGGTGGGGCTCATGGCCCTCTTCACCGGCCTGATCACCTTCGGAACCCGCACCATCCTGCCCGGGGCCATCCTCACCGCCGTGGCCCCCACCATCATGGTGTTTTCCAGCTACTTCAAGGCCCTCATCACCTCGGTGCCGCTGACGGTGCAGGACTTCCTGCTCCTGGGCCAGCTGGGGGACATCACCCAGCTCAACGCCTCCTCCCTCCACTTCTCCCCCCTCAGCCTGGGGTGCATCCTCTTCGTGGTGCTGTGGCTGGTGGCGGTGTGCCTGCTGCTCTACCCCGTGCGCCTGGAGCGCAAGGCCAGCCTGTGGGCGGGAGCGGGCTGTATGGCCGCTGTGGCCCTGGTGTACGGAGTGGCGGCCAACGCCCTGATCTTCACCCCCATGGGGGTGAGCACCGACCAGAAGCTGTCCCAGGTCACGGTGAACCGGGAGACCGGGGTGCTGTTGGGCCTGTGGCGGGGCGCCCTCAACCAAGTGCACATGGCCCTCAACGAGGGGGACACCTCCCCGGAGGAGTTGGAGCGGGCGGCCCAGAAGGCCGTGGAGCTGGCCAGCCAGGAGGAGGACACCAGGGTGGCCCAGCAGCCCAACGTCATCCTCATTCTCTCCGAATCCTTCTTCGACGTCACCCGCCTGCCCGGGGTCACTTTTGACGGAGACCCTCTGGAGACCTTCCATAACCTACAACAAGAAGGAGTATCCGGGACTTTTTATACTCGGAGTTTAGGATATGGCACCTGTAACATTGAGTTGGAGATCCTCACGGGGATGAACACCGGCCTTTTGTGGGGGGAGGACCTGTACAACATGGACCCCCAGGTGTTCTCCCGCCTGCCCTCGGTGCCTTCGGTGCTGCGGGACAGCGGCTACTCCACCGAGATGGTGCACATGTACGACGACTCCATCTACAAGCGCACCCCTATGTTTGAGGCCATGGGCTTTGAGAAGACCTACTTCCAGGACGACTTTGCCGCCATTGACCCCCAGGCCACTGACCAGACCTACTTGGAGGGGCAGCGGGAGGGCAGCTTCTACTCGGACGCCTACCTGTCCAAGCTGCTCATTGACCTGTACAAGGACGGCAAGGGGGAGGGGCCCCAGTTCCTCTATGGCATTTCCATGGAGAACCACGCCCCCTATGACAAGAAGAAGTACGACGCCCAGGAGCTGACGGTGGCTTTCCAGTCCGACCTCAAGGGTCAGGCCCAAGAGATGTTCCAGGCGGTGGTGCAGGGCACCCACGACGCCAGCGAGGCCCTGGGGCAGCTCACCGACTACTTCCGGGACCAGGCCGAGCCCACGGTCATCGTGTTCTTCGGGGACCACCGCCCCGGGGTGGGGCTTCTGGACGGCGGCACGGTGTACTCCAAGCTGGGGCTGTGCTCCTCGGATTACAGCCGCTGGTCCACCCAGGAGATGAAGGAGTTGTACTCCACCGACTATCTCATCTGGTCCAACAACCCGGCCTACCTGCCCAGCCAGCCCGGGGAGCGGGTGGACCGGGGGTCCAACTACCTGGGGGTGGATTTGCTGAACCTGGCGGGGGTGGAGAAGCCCGTGTACTGGAAGCTGTTGCAAAACCTGTCCCACACCCGGCTCAATGACACCTGGGTGTATAGCTTGGCCCAGGACGGCACCCTCACCTACAAGCACCCCACCACCGGGGGCGACGGGGAGAAGCTGGACCTGCTGAGCACCCTGCTGGACGACACCCTGTACGGAGACCAGGTGGCCACCCCGATTTTGGGACAATTGTCTCCTTGACACAGAGAAAAAAACGTGATACAGTGACTCCAATATGCGAAGACGGAGATAAGTACCCAGGTGTGGAAGGTTTGAAAGAGAGAGGATGGTCGGTGCAAATCCTCACCTTTGCCCTGTGGGAAGGCCCTCCTGAGCTGTGACCCCAACGGGAGACCCTAGTAGGCGTCACCGGCCCCCGCCGTTACCGGGTGAGAGTGCGCACATACCCTGTGCGAATTCAGGTGGAACCACGGACATTTTGTTCGCCCTGAGCCGCTGGCTCAGGGCGTTTTTTTCGCCTTGAGCGGCATGACAACATGGGATTGAGACCGTCAATCCCTCCGTCACGGCTTACGCCGTGCCACCTCCCTTTGCACAAGGGAGGCATTTTAGAAAGGGGAGTGTATCACATGAAGAACACCGAGAAAACCATGGAGAAGATTGTAAACCTGTGTAAGGGACGCGGCTTCATCTTCTCCGGCTCTGAGATCTACGGCGGCCTGGCCAACACTTGGGATTACGGCCCCCTGGGCGTGGAGCTGAAGAACAACGTCAAGAAGGCCTGGTGGAAGAAGTTCGTCCAGGAGAACCCCTACAACGTGGGTCTGGACTGCGCCATCCTCATGAATCCCCAGGTTTGGGTGGCCTCCGGCCACGTGGGCGGCTTCTCCGACCCCCTCATGGACTGCAAGGAGTGCAAGGAGCGCTTCCGTGCCGACAAGGTCATTGAGGACTGGTGCCAGGAGAACAATTTTGACCTGGGCAAGCCCGTGGACGCCATGAGCCAGTCTGAAATGAAGGACTTTGTGGACGAGCACCAGATTCCTTGCCCCTCCTGCGGCAAGCACAACTGGACCGATATCCGCCAGTTTAACCTGATGTTCAAGACCTTCCAGGGTGTCACCGAGGACGCCAAGAACACTGTGTATCTGCGCCCCGAGACCGCCCAGGGCATCTTTGTCAACTTCCAGAACGTCCAGCGCACCACCCGCAAGAAGCTGCCCTTCGGCGTGTGCCAGGTGGGCAAGTCCTTCCGCAACGAGATCACTCCCGGCAACTTCACCTTCCGTACCCGTGAGTTCGAGCAGATGGAGCTGGAGTTCTTCTGCACTCCCGGCACCGAGCTGGAGTGGTTTGCCTACTGGAAAGACTTCTGCCACAAGTGGCTGCTGGACCTGGGCGTGAAGGACGAGAATCTGCGTCTGCGGGACCACGACCCCGAGGAGCTCAGCCACTACTCCAACGCCACCACCGACTTCGAGTTCGTCTTCCCCTTCGGCTGGGGCGAGCTGTGGGGCGTGGCCAGCCGCACCAACTTCGACCTCACCGCCCACCAGAACACCTCCGGCAAGGACATGACCTACTTCGACCAGGAGAAGAACGAGCACTATATCCCCTACGTCATCGAGCCCTCTCTGGGCGCGGACCGTGTGACCCTGGCCTTCCTGGTGGATGCCTACGACGAGGAAGTGGTGGGTCAGGACAAGAACGGCAAGGACGACGTGCGCACCGTCCTGCGCCTCCACCCCGCTCTGGCCCCCTACAAGGTGGCTGTGCTGCCCCTGTCCAAGAAGCTGTCTGACAAGGGCCGTGAGATTCAGGCCGAGCTGTCTAAGTACTTCATGGTGGACTTCGACGACGCCGGCTCCATCGGCAAGCGTTACCGCCGCCAGGACGAGGTCGGTACCCCCTACTGTGTCACCGTGGACTTCCAGACTGTGGGCAGCGACACCGAGGAGGCCGACCACGCCGTCACCATCCGGGACCGCGACACCATGGAGCAGGTGCGCGTGCCCATTTCCGAGCTGAAGGCCTGGCTGGACGCCAAGCTGGCTTACTAAGACAGGCTATTTACTTGAAAAGACCGGGAGACGGTGCCGTCTCCTGGTCTTTTTGCAAAAACCTGTCTTTCTCTTCTATGTGCGCTGGGGTGCGGCGCCCCTGGCAGGGACGCTCCGCTGGGGTCCATTTTGAGTGGCCAAAATGGACGAAAAGCCACTTAGGGCGTTCCCCCCTAAG
>CABPXX010000164.1 GCA_902461475.1 uncultured Eubacteriales bacterium
GCCCGGCTGGCTCTGGCAAATTATTTGCGCCAAAGCGGGAACTTTTCCCCCTGAGATGCGTCTAACGAAACGAAGAGATAAAATTTGCCCACGAAAGGACGGTGAAGGGCATGGAACATGAGACCTATCTGGAGTGGATCAGCGCCGACTTGGACGGCGAGCTGCCCCCTGCCCAACACGCCCAATTGGAAGAGCATCTGAACACCTGCCCTTCCTGCGCCCAACTATATGAGGAGCTGTCCCAACTCAGCGGGGACCTGCATCGCCTGACCCCGGATGTGCCCCCCCAGCTGCACCAGCAGATTTTGGAGGGCCTGCCCCGCCAGACCGCCCCAGTTCTCCGCTTCCCCCGAGCCGGAAAGGCCTGCGGCGCTCTGGCCGCCTGTCTGGCCCTGGTGGTGGCCCTGGGCTACTCCTCCTTCCACCAAAGCCAGGAGAATGCTTCTCCGGTGGCCGCCCGTTCCAATCCCGGTATCTCCCCCGCCGTCTTCTCCGTCCAGCCCCAGGAGTTTTCCGTCCCCGGCGGTGACACGGTGCTGCTCCTCTCCGCCCCTCTGTCTCAGGAGAGCCAGAAGCTGTTGGGCGACCTCCCCGTCACCACCTTGGAAGGGGGATATCTGTGCTGTGTGGTCGCCCCGGACACCGCCACCGCCCTGGCCTCCCATCTGGACCAGTCCGGCGTAGCCTACACCCAGGTAGATGCCGCCCAGCCCGACGGCAGCGGCGACATCGCCGTGGTCTGGCCCCAGGCCTGAGGCGGAATCTTTCGTCATTCTCTCCAATTTTCCACCCATCGACAACCGAATTTTTACCACTCTCATACAGGTTTTGCCACCAGGCAAAGCCTGTATTTTTTCTTCTCCCCCAACGTGAGTAAACCGTTTTCCCTTTACTTCCTGTGCGCTATTTTTCACAGTAGCGTTAAAAAGTTTTCGTCATTTTGTCAAATTACCATTGCATTTTATGGAACACCATTGTATAATTCATTCAAGCCCATTCCCCAGGGATGGCGCAAATGGCAAAGATTAAGGAGTGGAACAAACATGAGCTATTCTCCGCATGCAATTCGAAACATCTGTCTGTTGGGTCACGGTGGTAACGGAAAGACCACTCTGGTGGAGAGCTTCCTGCGTACGACCGGCGTCATCGACCGTCTGGGTAAGACCTCCGACGGCAACACCGTCAGCGACTACGATCCCGAGGAAATCAAGCGTCAGATCTCCATCTCCGCCTCTGTGATTCCTGTGGAATATAACGGTTGTAAGATCAACGTGCTGGACACCCCCGGTAACTTCGATTTTGCCGGTGAAGTGGTGGAGTGCCTGTCTGTGGCCGACGCCGGTATTCTGGTATGCGCGGCCAAGGGCGGCCTGTCTGTGGGCACCGAGCGGGCCTGGAAGCTGCTCAATGAGCGGAAGATGCCCCGGTTGATCTACATCTCTAAGATGGACGAAGACAATGTGGATTTTAACTCTGCCTTCGATACCCTCCGCGAGCACTTCGGTAAGAACATCGCCCCCATGGTGGTCCCCATCTGGGACGAGAACAAGAAGGTCACCGGCATCGCCGATGTGCTCCACAAGAGAGCCTTCGAGCTCCACGACGGCAAGCGTGTGGAGATCGAGGTCCCCGAGGACAAGGTCCCCGTCATTGAGGAAATTTACGAAAAACTCATGGAGTCCGTGGCTGAGACCAGCGAGGAATTCATGGACAAATACTTCTCCGGCGAACCCTTCACCTATGCCGAGGTGGTGCAGGGCCTGAAGGCCGGCGTCAAGGACGGCTCCATCGTACCCGTGCTGTGCGGCTCCGCCTACACCGGCCTGGGCACCATGATGCTGCTGGATTTGATCATCGACCTGCTCCCCACGCCTCTGGAAGGCATTCCCGCCATGGGTACCGACCGTGAGGGCGAGCCCGCCGAGTTCATCGTCTCCCAGGGCGCTGTGCCCGCCGCCTACGTCTTTCAGACGGTGGCCGACCAGTACGGCAAGTTCTCCTTCGTCAAGGTGCTCTCCGACCACCTGTCTCCCGACATGACTCTGGTGAACACCAACACCGGCAACAATGAAAAGCTGGGCCGTCTGTATGTGATGAGCGGCAAGAAGAACACCGAGGTCAAGGATCTCATGTGCGGCGACATCGGCGCCATCGGCAAGATGGACAAGGTGAAGACCGGCGACACCCTGTGTGACGCCCGTAAATTTATGAAGCTGGACCCCCTGCCCTTCGCCGAGCCCAACTACTCCAAGGCCATCGCCCCCAAGGTCCGTGGCCAGGAGGATAAGATCGCCGCAGGTCTGGCCCGCCTCAACGAGGAAGATCCCACCTTCCGGGTGGTGAACAACGCCGAGACCCACCAGATGGTGGTGACCACCGCCGGCGACATCCAGATGGACGTGCTGGTGAGCAAGCTCAAGAGCCGCTTCGGCGTGGAAGTGGAGCTCAGCGAGCCCCGTGTGGCCTATCGCGAGAAGATTCGCAAGAGCGTGTCCAAGCAGGGCCGCCATAAGAAGCAGACCGGTGGTTCCGGCCAGTTCGGTGACGTGTGGATTCGCTTCGAGCCCGGTCCCAACGAAGAGCTGGAGTTCTGCGAAGAGGTGTTCGGCGGCTCCGTGCCCAAGAACTTCTTCCCCGCCGTAGAAAAGGGTCTGCGGGAAGCCTGCCTCCACGGCGTGCTGGCTGGTTACCCCGTGGTGAATCTGAAGGCCACTCTGTACGACGGAAGCTACCACCCGGTGGACTCCTCCGAAATCGCCTTCAAGACCGCCGCCCAGCTGGCCTACAAGGCCGCTCTGCCCGAGGCCTCCCCCGTGCTCATGGAGCCTGTGGGTGAGTTGAAGGTCACCGTGCCCGACAACTACATGGGCGACGTCATCGGTGATTTGAACAAGCGCCGTGGCCGCGTCATGGGTATGGACCCCACCGACGACGGCAGCCAGGTGATCACCGCTGAGGTGCCCATGGCCGAGATGATGACCTACGCCATCGACCTGCGGGCCATGACCCAGTCCCGTGGCTCCTTCGTGTTCCACTTCGTCCGCTATGAGGACTGTCCTCCCGCCGCCCAGGAGAAGGCCATTGCCGCTGCCAAGGCCATGGCGGAAGAATAAACTGAAATTAACATCCATCCTCTTGTGCCATGCCGTGTTCCTCCCACGGCATGGCACAAATTTTTATGTCTCTTCCCAGGTGTCGCCTTTCCTTTACACGACTTTTTCTTGCATATTGTCCTGGGATGTGGTATATTTGGTGACAATACCCAAGCACATAAGAAAGAGAATAAATGGAGGAGTGATGATTCCGTGTTGGGTGATGACAGTATAGTTCTGCTGGTAGTATTGTTGTGTATGGTGGTGATGAGTGCGTATTTCTCCGCCACCGAAACGGCTTTTACCTCCCTGAACCGCATCCGGCTGAAAAGTCGGGCGGACAACGGAGACGCCCGGGCCGCCCGTGTGCTGGCTCTGGCCGACAAATACGATCAGCTCCTGTCCACCATCCTGATTGGCAATAACATTGTCAACAATGTGGCCACGACCCTGTCCACTGTGTTGTTCATTGATCTGTTGGGCAACGCCAAAGGTCCCGCCGTATCCACGGTGGTGCTCACCATTGTGATTTTGATTTTTGGTGAGGTCTCCCCCAAGAGTCTGGCCAAAGAATCCCCTGAGAGTTTCGCCCTGTTCTCCGCCCCCATCCTGCGGTTTTTCATGGTGATTCTTACCCCCGCCACCTTCTTCTTCACCCTGTGGAAGAAGCTGCTGTCCAAGCTCTTCCACACCAAGGAGGACGTGGGCATTACCAACGAGGAACTGGTGACCATGGTCACCGAGGCGGAGGACCAGGGCGGTCTGGACGCCGAGGAGAGCCAGCTCATCTGTTCCGCCATTCGCTTTGACGATCTGGAGGCCTCGGACATTCTCACCCCCCGGGTGGATATCGTGGCCCTGGAGGACACCGCCACCATGGAGGAGGCCACCGCCCTGTTTGCCCAGGAGGGGTACTCCCGGATGCCGGTGTACCATGAGTCCCTGGACAACGTGGTGGGCGTCATCCACCAGAAGGACCTGTTTGCCGCCCGCTACCACGGGCGCACCCAGCTGGCCCCCCTCATTCACCCGGTGCTCCATGTGACCACCGGCACCAAAATTGACGACCTGATGCGCCAGTTCCAGCGCACCAAGACCCACATGGCCATTGTGGTGGACGAGTACGGCGGCACCGAGGGCCTGCTGACCATGGAGGACGTGGTGGAGGAACTGGTAGGCGACATTTGGGACGAGCACGACGAGGTGGTGGAGCAGTTCCGCCCCCAGCCGGATGGCAGCTACCTCATTGCCTGCTCAGCCAACCTGGACGACATGTACGACCTGTTCTCGGTGACTGGCTCC
>CABPXX010000165.1 GCA_902461475.1 uncultured Eubacteriales bacterium
CATGGTGGAGCAGGCTCCATAGAGGCCCAGATAGGGCACCCCCGCCCACCGGGCGGCAAAGGCGGAGCTGATGCACTGGTTGAGAAGGTCGCCTGCCAGGAGAAAGTCCAGCTGCTGGGCCTCCAGCTTGGCCCGTTTCAGCGCGGACTCCAGGGCCAGCTGCTGCATGGTGGTCTCCGCCATCTCCCAGCTGGACTGCTGGAAGGTGTCGTCTTCACAGGTGTGGTCAAAAAAGCGGCCCAGAGGGCCCTCTTTCTCCTTGCGGCCTCCGGCGCTGCCGTAGCCCACGATGACGGGGGGCCGGGAGAGTTGATAGGTTTGGGACGAGCGGGGCATAGGCAAAGACTCCTTCAAGAAAATGTCTTGCCTCTAGTATGCGCACCGACAAGGAATTTATCACAAAAGCCAGGGAGTGCTAGAAAAATTCACAAAGGGGTGGTATAATGCACTCTGTTGGAAAAATTTTTTGAGAAATGTTATGGGAGGAATCCTGTTATGTCGGAACAGACCAGATACATCGGCTATATCTGTCCCGTGTGCGGCAAGGCTGTGGTGGTGGAGCGCACCGCCTTTGCCCTGGCCGCTGGGGACCAGACCATTCCCTGCCCCTGCGGCAAGTCTCAGCTGGAATTTCACCAGCAGGGAGAGCACTGTCAGGTGACGGTGCCCTGTCTCTTCTGCGCCAAGGACCACCACACCGTGTGCTCCACCCGGGCCATGATGGAGGAGAAGCTGCTGGTGCTCTCCTGCTCCGCCTCGGGGCTGGGCTGCTGCTTCATCGGAGAAGAAGAGGCGGTGTTCGGCGAGATGGAGAAGCTGGAGCGGGCCGTGGACAAGCTGCGCATGGATGACCAGGAGGAGACCCGGGGTACCTTCCTGGACGAGATCGTCATGGGCGAGGTGCTGGCGGAGCTCAAGGACATTGCAGGCCGTAAGGGCATCTCCTGCGGCTGCGGCTGCGACCAATACGGCATCAAGGTGGGGTACTCCTCGGTGGATGTGGTGTGCGCTGGATGCGGTGCCACCCTGCGGCTGCCTGCCGCCACCCTGGACGACGTGGACGAGATCTGCGCCCGCTATACCCTCACCATTCCTGGAAAGAAGGAAGAGTAAATGAGTCATCAAATCACTGAAGTCACCTTCCGGGTGGGCTCCCTGGATGTGGACATGTTCAACCAGTGCCGACCCTCGGCGCTGCTGGGCTATTTGCAGGAGGCCGCCACCCAGGCGGCCATCCAGCTGGGGGCCTCGGGGCCGGAGATTTTTGAGCGGTATCACTGTCTGTGGATGGTGTCCCGCAACTGGGTGGAGCTGTACGCCCCTCTGCGGTGGAACGATGCGTTCACCATTCAGACCTGGCACCGGGGCGGCACCGGTGTGGCCACCTACCGGGACTTTGACATCTACCGGGACGGGAAGCTCATCGGCCAGGGTGTGGCCCAGTGGGTGATGGTGGACGCCGACACCCACAAGCTGTTCCGGCTGCGGGACGTCACCGAGTTCCAGGGCACCGACGGCGGGGAGCGGAACAAGTCCATCAAGCTCCACCGGGTACCCATGCCCAAGGAATTTGGTATAGCAGGGAAGCGGTATCTCGGGTATTCGGATACCGACATCAACGGCCATATCAATAACAGCCACTATGCCGACTACGCCTGTGACGCTCTCCATATGGAGCGAAATGGCAAGGGAAAGTACATCCGGGACATCCAAATCTCCTACATTAGTGAGTGCCGGGCGGGGGAAGAGCTGTCCATGGCCACCGCCGTGGAGGGAGAGCACCTCTTTGCCCGTGGCATCGGCCCAGAGGGTGAGGTCCGGTTTGAATACGCCATGACTTTGGCGGACGAGGAACAATAAGATGATAAAGCGAAACAAGAGACAGAGAGGGGACGGCCAGCTCCGGCAGCCCGTCCCCATGGATCGCTATTTTCCCACCCCGGAACAGGGCCTGACCCAGGCCCAGGCTGCCCAGTTGGCCGCCACCGGGTGGCACAACCGGGTGGAGGAGACCAACTTGAAGTCCACCGGGGAGATCATCCGGGAAAACACCCTGACCTTCTTCAACCTGGTGTTTGTGGTGCTGGCGGCGCTACTGGTGCTGGCGGGCAGCTTCCGGGACATGTTCTTTCTGCTTATTGCTGCCATCAACTCTCTCATCGGTATCGTCCAGCAGCTGCGCTCCCGGGCCACCCTGAGCAAGCTGGCTCTGGTGGCCCAGGCCCGGGTCAAAGTGGTGCGGGGCGGCCAGTTGGGCACCGTGCCCGTGGACCAGTTGGTGCGGGAGGACATTGTGGAACTGGGGGCCGGGGACCAGATTCCCGCCGACGGCCCGGTGTTAGTGGGCCAGGTGACGGTGAACGAGGCTCTCATCACCGGCGAGGCGGACCCCATTGTGAAAAATCCCGGGGACCCGCTGCTCTCCGGCAGCTTTGTGGTGTCCGGCAAGTGCCGGGCCCGGATGGACCAGGTGGGAGCGGCCAGCTACGCCGCCCGGCTGGCCCATGAGGCCAAGGCGGACCAGGGGGCAGGCAAGTCCGAGATGATGAAGTCTCTGGACCGCCTGATTCGGGTCATCGGCTTCGCCCTCATTCCCCTGGGCATCGCCCTATTTTGCAACGAATTTCTGGTACAGGAGCAGAGCTTCTCCACCTCCATCACCTCCATGGTGGCCGCCCTCATCGGCATGATTCCCGAGGGCCTGTACCTCTTGACCAGCGTGGCACTGGCCGTCTCGGTGATGCGCCTGGCCCAGCGGAAAACCCTGGTTCACCAGATGAGCGCCATCGAGACTTTGGCCCGGGTGGACGTGCTGTGCGTGGATAAGACGGGCACCGTCACCCAGCCGGACATGTCGGTGCAGGAGCTGGTGTGCCTGGATTCCCAGACCTCTCCCCAGCAGGTGGAGGGAGTGCTGGGCGCCTATTACCAGGTGATGGACGCCGACAACGACACCGCCAAGGCTCTGGCCCGGCGGTTCCAGCAGGGGAACGGCTGGCAGGCCCAGCAGGTGGTTCCCTTCACCTCTGCCAACAAGTGGTCGGCAGTGGTGTTCCAGGACCACGGCTCCTACGTGCTTGGAGCCCCGGAATTCATCCTCAAAGAGGGCTACCAGACCATTGCCCACCGGGTGGAGCCCTATCAGCAGGCGGGCTGCCGGGTGCTGCTGCTGGCCCAGTGCGACACGCCTCCCACCCAGGAGGGCGGCTTGCAGGGCGCGGTGGTCCCCGTGGCCCTGGTGGCGGTGGCCAACCCCATCCGACCCGAGGCCCCAGACACCTTCCACTACTTCGCCAAGTATGGGGTGGATGTGAAGGTCATCTCCGGCGACAACCCCCAGACCGTGTCCCGGGTAGCCCAACAGGCGGGCATTGCCGGGGCGGAGCGGTTTGTGGACGCCGCCACCCTCAAGGAGCCGAGCGACTATGACCGGGCCGTGCAGGACTATAACGTCTTTGGCCGGGTGACCCCGGACCAGAAGCGCAAGCTGGTGAAGGCCCTGCAAAAGGCGGGGCATACCGTGGCCATGACCGGCGACGGTGTCAACGACGTGCTGGCCCTGAAAGACGCCGACTGCGGCATTGCCATGGCCTCGGGGGCTGAAGCCGCCTGCCAGGTGGCCGAGTTGGTGCTGCTGGACTCCGACTTCTCCGCCATGCCCCGGGTGGTGGAGGAGGGACGACGCGTCATCAACAACATCCAGCGGGCCGCCGCCCTCTACCTGGTGAAAAACATCATGTCGGTGTTTTTGGCCCTCATCACCCTCATTGCCGGGTTCCCGTACCCCTTTGTCCCCATTCAGCTCACCCTCATCAGCGCCTTGACCATCGGCATTCCCTCCTTTGTCCTGGCCCTGGAGCCCAACCATGAGCTGGTGCGGGGCCGATTCATGCACAATGTGCTCCGCCGGGCTCTGCCGGGAGGCCTGACCAACATCGTGCTCATTGTGGGCCTGGAGCTGTTCACCTACGCCTTTACCTTCCAGCGGGCCACCTTGTCCACCCTGTCCACCGTCACCATCGGGGCGGTGGGACTGCTGGTGATCTACTATGTGGCCCGGCCCCTGGACAAGAAACGGTGGGCCCTGCTGGGGGCCATGACCGTGGCCATGGTGGTGGCTGTGGTGTGGTTTGGACCCTTCTTCGAGCTCACCGCCCTGGACCTCCAGTCCGCCCTGGTGGTGACGGTGTTCCTGCTGCTCACCCCCTCGGTGATTTACGCCTTTGAGACTGCCTTTGAGTGGGGCAGCCGCATCAAAGGGGAGTGGCTCAAGCGCAGGAAGCAGCGTGCGAAAACAGAACAATAAGAAAAACTGAACTGGACCCGTAAAAACGGACAATAGACAAAAAGCCCCCTAGTGTAGGAAAATAGAACTACATT
>CABPXX010000166.1 GCA_902461475.1 uncultured Eubacteriales bacterium
TTCACCCACCTTTACGGCATCCGGCACTTTGTCATGCTGTTTGTGGCCCCGGAAACCATGCGTCCCACCACCCTGGTGGCAGCCATTCTCTCCCTGCTCATGATCGTCCTCATGATTCCTCTCATGGTGACGTCCTTCTCCTGTGTCCGCAGCCGCATGAGCGCCGCCAGCTGGAAACGGTTGCAGCGCCTGGCCTATCTCTTCTTTGGGCTGATTTAGCCCATGTGATGGTGTTGTTTGTCCCCCAGTTCTCCCACAAATATCTGGACATCATCCTCTACACCGCCATCTTCGGGGGCTATCTGGTCCTCCGTGTGGCCAAAGCCCTGAAAGTTCACGAACAGAAAAAGACGTCCTATCTCCGATGCGCCTGAAAAAACTCCCCGGAACTCATACAGTTTCCGGGGAGTTTTCTGTCTCTTGGTCTGTCAGCAGCCCCTTGAGCTGCTTTAAAAAACATTCCGACGCCTTGGAGAACACCTGGTAGCGTTTCCAGATGATAGACGCCTCCGACCGCATAGTGGGAGACAGAGGCCGGAAGCACAGGGGGCTGTCCCCGCTGACGTTGATGAGCTGGTCAAAGCACAGGGCATAGCCCAGCCCCTCCTCCACCATCAGGGAGGCGTTGAACACTAAATTATAGGTAGCCACGATGTTCAGCTTGGCATAGTCCCGCTCAAACCACTTGGTCAGAGACTAGTTGTCCGCCTTCTGGGCGGAGACAATCAGGGGCTTATCCCAGAGGTCTTGGGGCTGAATGTACTCTTTGTCTGCCAGTGGGGCGTCCTTGCGCATGAGCACCCCCCAGGTGTCGTGAACAGGCACCTTCACCGAGCTGTAGATACTGGTGTCCACCGGGCCATAGACCACGCCGAAGTCGATGAGCCCTCGGTCCAAGTAGTCCTGGACAAAGGCCGCATTGCCGCTGCGCACGTGGTAGTGGATGTCGGGGTATTTGGCCTGGAGCTGTTTGGCCGCTCGGGCAAACAGGCGAATCATATCCGATTCCCCCGCCCCGATGTACACATCCCCCGCCACCACCTCGTCGGACAGAGAGATCTCCCGCTCTGTGATCTGCACCAGCTCCAAAATCTCCTCTGCCCGCTTGCGCAAAATCATCCCCTCTTCGGTGAGCAGCACCTTTCGGGAGCCCTTGGTGCCCCGGATGAGCAGCTGTTTGCCCAGCTCCTCCTCCAGAGCCTTGAGCTGGGTGGAGAGGGTGGGCTGGGAGAGGTGCAGCGATGCCGCCGCCCCGGAAATACTCTGCTCTCTTGCCACCGCCAGGAAATATTGTAATACCCGCAGTTCCACGCCTCTCGCCTCCTTTTTCCCCAGTATACCATTCACCACTATAGTTTTCAACTATGTTTCACCATCATGTATAAGTATTTGATATATGTTCTTTCTATTTGTATACTGGGACATAGAAAAAACAACCCGCTGCACTCTGCTGTGCAGATGCCTGGGGAAAAGGAGTATAACGTATAGAACAAGAGATGCTGAAAGGGAAAGTAGCCATCATCACAGGCGCCAGCTATGGCATGGGCCAGACCATGGCGGAGCTGTTTGCCCAAGAAGGGGCCGCGGTCGTGCTCACCGCCCGTGGGCAGGAGAAGCTGGACCAGGTGGTGGAGGGCATCCGTGCCCAAGGCGGCCGTGCTGTGGGAGTGGTAGCGGACGTGTGCTCCACTCAAGACACCCAGCGGGTCTTTGAGACCGCTGTGCGGGAGTTTGGCGATGTGGATATTCTCATCAACAACGCTGGAATCGGGGAACAGAAGCTCATCGACGAGACCGACGATGACTGGATGATGTACGTCATGAACACCAACCTGGGTGGGCCCATGCGGTACATCCGGGAGGCGCTGAAGATCTTCCTGCCCAAAAACGACGGCGTCATCATCAACATCTCCTCCGTCAACGGCACGCGTCCCTTCTGCGGGGCCACCTACACCTCCACCAAGGGTGCCCTGAACACGTTGACGAAGAACGTGGCCATGCGCCTGATTGACACCAACATCCGCTGCAACGCCGTGGCCCCCGGTGCCACGGTGACCCCCGCCCACCTGGCCAACAAGGCCGGAGAGCAGCCCGGCGGTGCCAAAATGTTGGAGCACAGCGGCCACTTCGTCTACTTCCCCGGACCCGAGTGCGATCCCATGGACCAGGCCTATGCCTGTCTGTTCCTGGCCAGCAAGATGGGCCGCCACGTAAAGGGCCAGGTCATCCAGGTGTGCAACGGGGCATTCCTGTAAGCCCACACATCTGAGAACACCGCCCCACTGGTTCCAGGTGGGACGGCAGAAGAAACGCACAAGGGGGAGAGCACACATGAGGGAGGGCGCCATGTCAACACAGGACCTGATCCTAAATCTGGAGGCCGCCGGGCTGGACGCCCTACAGATTGAGCAGTACCTGGCCTACGGACAGTCGGAAAACACCGCTCAGCAGCTACAGCTTCTGTCCCGTCACCGGGCGGCCCTGTTGGACCGGGTGCACCAGATGGAAAAACAGATTGGGTGTCTGGACTATCTGGTCTACCGGATTCAGCGCTGCTCCGCTGCCCCCCACACCAGTTCTAGAAATGGAGGAACGACACCATGAGATACATCCACCATGAAACCTTTGACCAGGAGCGGGCCCTGTACGGCCAGCGGGACATTCAGGTCACCGACTGCGCCTTTGACGGTCCTGCCGACGGGGAGAGCGCCTTCAAGGAGGGGGCCAACATCCAGGCCCTGCGCTGCTTTTTCAACCTGCGCTATCCCTTCTGGCACAACGACGGCCTGGTGATTCGAGACAGTGAGCTGACCCCCATGTGCCGGGCGGCCCTGTGGTACTCCCACCACATTGAGATCACCAACACCAAGCTCCACGGCATCAAGGCGCTGCGGGAGTGTGGCCAGGTGGCCCTGCGGGACTGTGACATTATCTCCCCGGAGTTTGGCTGGTCGGTGCACGACATCACCATGGACCACTGCACCGCAGAGAGCGAATATTTTATGATGCGCTCCACCCATCTGCGCTTCACCGATGTGACCTTCCAGGGCAAATACTCCTTCCAGTACATCGAGGATGCCATCTTTGACAACTGCCGCTTTGACACCAAGGACGCCTTCTGGCACGCCAAAAACGTGGTGGTGCGCAACAGCGTGGTGAAAGGCGAATATCTGGCCTGGTACTGTGAAAACGTGACCTTTGAGCACTGCACCATCATTGGCACCCAGCCTCTGTGCTACTGCAAGGGTCTAAAGCTGGTGGACTGCCGCATGGAGGACACCGACCTGGCATTTGAAAAGAGTGAGGTGGAGGCCACGGTGCTCACCCCGGTGGTGAGCATCAAGAACCCTCGTTCCGGCCGCATTGTGGTGCCCTCTGTGGGAGAGATCACCCGGGACGACCCGGAGTCCCGGGGAGAGATTCTCTGCAGCTCGGACCCGCAATAACCCATGAAGCGGATTGGATATGCCCTGTGGGCTGTGGTGCTGGTTCTGTGTCTGACGGCCTGTTCCACCGCCTCCCACCCCAGTCCCACCTCTACCATTTCAAAGGAGGATACCACTGTGGACACGCACACCTTCTATCTCACGGTGGAGGGAATCACCTTCCCCGCCACCTTCGCGGACAACCAGGGCGCCGAGGCCCTGGCGGACCTACTCACCGACGGCCCCCTCACTCTCTCCCTGGAGGACTACGGCGGCTTTGAAAAGGTGGGCAGCCTGGGCCAGTTCCTCCCCACCAGCAACACCCACATCACCACCCAGTCCGGAGACATTGTGCTGTACCAAGGAAATCAAATCGTCCTCTTTTACGGCTTCAACTCCTGGAGCTACACCCCCCTGGGCCAGGTCACCGACCTCACCGGATGGCAGGAGGCTCTAGGCCACGGGGACGTCACCGTTACCCTCTCCCTGACGACCTCTCATTGACTTGCCTTCCTCCGTGCAGTAAAATATTATCGAAGATACCACACCATTACCCCCGCTCCTCCAGCGGGGGTATCCTGTTAGGAGGGAGCACCATGTCGGTGAACATTTACAAAGGGGAGTCTTTCCACATCCACTAAGGAAATTTCGGAAAGGACTCCCCAAATATGAACCAAACAAATAGCACTTCGATTTGGCGTCTGGCTGGCCCTGGCGCTTTGGTTGGTTATGCCCTTCTGGCCTCCCTGTCCGCTCTGTGCTCCGCCCTCTTTGCTCTCTCCCTCCAGCCCGTGGTGGACACCGGTCTCTCCGGAGACCTGGCCCGATTCGGGCTTGCCTGTCTGTCCGCCTTCCTCCTGGGGGCGGTGGATTTGGCCCTGAACCACTGGACGGTTTGCAGACAGGCGGCCCTCGCTCCCCCCCTCACCCCCAGGCCGGGAGACCAG
>CABPXX010000167.1 GCA_902461475.1 uncultured Eubacteriales bacterium
GGGGGCCACCGCCCGCCTCATCCGGGACAGCCTGCCCGGGGCCACCTACATCGGCTTTACCGGCACCCCCATCTCCTCCAAGGACCGGAGCACCCGGGAGGTGTTCGGGGAGTACATTGACATCTACGACATGACCCAGGCGGTGGAGGACGGGGCCACCCGCCCGGTGTTCTATGAGAGCCGGGTCATCCACTTGAAGCTGGACGAGAACACCCTGCGGCTCATCGACGCCGAGTATGACCTGTTGGCCCAGAACGCCGACCCGGCGGTGATTGAAAAGAGCAAAAAAGAGCTGGGCAAACTGGAGGCCATTCTGGGGGCGGATGAGACCATCAACTCCCTGGTGGACGACATTCTGGACCACTACGAGAATTACCGGGCGAATTTGCTCACAGGCAAGGCCATGATCGTGGCCTACTCCCGCACCATCGCCATGAAAATCTACAACCGGATTTTGGAGCTGCGCCCCGGCTGGACGGAAAAGGTGGGGGTGGTGATGACCCAGGGCAACGGAGACGATGAGGAGTGGCGGAAGGTCATCGGCAACAAGGCCCACAAGGAGGAGCTGGCCCGGAAGTTCAAGGACAACAACTCCCCCATGAAGATTGCCATTGTGGTGGATATGTGGCTGACCGGGTTTGACGTGCCATCTCTGGCCACCATGTACGTGTATAAGTTTATGGCAGGCCACAACCTGATGCAGGCCATCGCACGGGTCAACCGGGTGTTTGGAGACAAGGAAGGCGGCCTGGTGGTGGACTATGTGGGCATTGCCGGGGCCTTGAAACAGGCCATGAACGACTACACCGCCCGAGATCGGAAGAACTACGGGGACCCCGACATCAAACAGACTGCCTACCCCAAGTTCCTGGAAAAGCTGGAGGTGTGCCGGGACCTGTTCCATGGCTACGACTATTCCGCCTTCTTTACTGGGGACGATTTGGCCCGTGGGCGGGTCATTGCCGGGGGCACAGACTTTTTACTGGGCAAGGTGCGAGACGAGCAGAACCTGCCGGAAAAAGAGCGCACCCCCAACGTGTACATCAAGCAGGCGCTGCTGCTGCGTCAGGCCCTGTCCCTGTGCTCCAGCTTAGTCCAGCGCCACGACAGCGCCGAAGCCTCCTATTTTGAGGCGGTGCGCACCATGTTGGTGCGCCTGACCATGGGGGGCGAGGGCAAGAAATACTCTTTGAAGGAGGTCAACGCCCGCATCAACGAGCTGTTGAAGCACTCCATCCAGAGTGAGGGAGTCATCAACCTGTTTTCCGATGCGGACACAGAATTCTCCCTCTTTGACCCCAAATTCCTGGAGGAAGTGGCCCGGATGAAGGAGAAAAACCTGGCCGTGGAGCTGCTGAAAAAGCTGCTGGCGGAACAGGTGACCCCGTACCGCCGTACCAACGTGGTCAAATCCGAGCAGTTCTCCCAGCGGATGAAAGAGCTGATGAACCGCTACATCAACGGCCTCATCACCAATGAGGAGGTCATCGCCGAGCTGATGAAGATGGCCCAGGACATCCGGCAGGCCCACCAGCTGGGAGAGCAGCTGGGCCTGAGCCAGGAGGAGCTGGCCTTCTATGACGCCCTCACCAAGCCCCAGGCGGTGAAAGATTTCTATTCCAATGAGGAGCTGGTGACCCTGACCCGGGAACTCACCGAGGCGCTGCGCAAAAACCGCACCATTGACTGGCAGAAGAAGGAAGCCGCCCGGGCCGGGATGCGAAAGATGGTAAAACGCCTGTTGAGACGGTACAAATATCCCCCGGAAGGGGTGGAGGACGCCATTCAGACGGTGATGAGCCAATGCGAGATGTGGACGGACAACGTGGCGTAATCGAACAACATGGGGCGGGGAACACTCCGCCCCATGTGTATAAAAAGGGTTTGAGAGGTGTACCATGGGAAAATCACTATCCGACATGACCCTGGGGCTGTGGAAGCAGTTTGAGCATGACCGGGACGGGTACACCCAGGCCAAGACGGACTTTGTGCAGCGATATACCCAGAAAGCCAAGGGTTTTCCCGCCCCTTGCCTTGACATCTGGCAAGAATGTGATAAAATGTAACAGCTAAAGACAATGGCGGAGCCAAAGAGCCACCAGCGGCCCAAAGCGAGGGGGGAGAGTGAGAGCCCCCGGCAAGTGCGGTTTCTCTGCGCCACTCCGTTTCGTCTCCTGCGAGGAGCAGGGCGGCCCATCCCCGTTATCGGATGACTGGAGATGTCCTTGCCGAGGATAAACAGGGTGGTACCGTGAAGCGTAGGCTTTGCCCCTGTGGTTTGGCAAGGGCTTTTATTTTGTTAATTTTTAAAATGGAGGTATAGACCCATGAGCAACCCCAAGCCCTTCGGGGTCAACGAGCTGCGTGAGATGTTCCTGTCCTTCTTTGAGAGCAAAGGACACCTGCGTCTGCCCAGCTTTTCCCTGATTCCCCAGAACGATGCCTCTCTGCTGCTGATCAACAGCGGCATGGCACCCATGAAGCCCTGGTTCACCGGCGAGCAGGAGCCCCCCCGCCGCCGTGTCACCACCTGCCAGAAGTGCATCCGCACCGGTGACATTGAGAACATCGGCAAGACCGCCCGCCACGGCACCTACTTTGAGATGCTGGGCAACTTCTCCTTCGGCGACTACTTCAAGCGGGAGGCCATTACCTGGTGCTGGGAGTTTCTGACCAGCCCCCAGTGGGTGGGCCTGGACCCCAACCGCCTGTACCCCTCCATCTACCAGGATGATGACGAGGCCTTCGAGATCTGGAATAAGGAGATCGGCATCCCCGCCGAGCGCATCTTCCGCTTCGGCAAGGCAGACAACTTCTGGGAGCACGGCTCCGGCCCCTGCGGCCCCTGCTCCGAGGTGTACTACGACCGTGGCGAGGAGTACGGCTGCGGCAAGCCCGGGTGCACCGTGGGCTGTGACTGCGACCGCTATATGGAGGTCTGGAACAACGTCTTCTCCCAGTTCAACAACGACGGCGAGGGCCACTACACCGAGCTCATCCAGAAGAACATCGACACCGGCATGGGCCTGGAGCGTCTGGCCTGTGTGTGCCAGAACGTCAACTCCCTGTTTGACACCGACACCGTGATGAACATCACCAACAAGGTCTCTGAGATCACCGGGGCCCACTATGGCCAGAGCGAGAGCCGTGACGTGTCCCTGCGTATCATCACCGACCACATCCGCTCCGCCACCATGATGATCTGCGACGGCGTGCTCCCCTCCAACGAGGGCCGTGGCTACGTGCTGCGCCGTCTACTGCGCCGGGCTGCCCGCCACGGCAAGCTGTTGGGTGTCAACGACCCCTTCCTGTACCGGGTGTGTGACACCGTCATCGAGGTCAACGCCACCGCTTACCCCGACCTGGTGGAGAAGCAGAGCTATATCACCAAGGTCATCCGGGTGGAGGAGGAGAACTTCGCCAAGACCATCGACAGCGGCCTGAAGATTTTCTCCGACATGCTGGCCCAGCACAAGGCCAAGGGTGAGACTGTGTTCTCCGGCGAGGACACCTTCAAGCTCTACGACACCTATGGATTCCCCATCGACCTGACCAGCGAGATGGCTCAGGACGAGGGCCTGACCGTGGACGAGGCCGGCTTCCGCGCCTTCATGGAGGAGCAGAAGGTCCGTGCTCGTAAGGCCCGTGAGGCCCTGGGCGATCTGGGCTGGGCTGGTATCGAGTTCGGCAAGGAGCTGCCCGAGACTGAGTTCGTGGGCTACGACCACGACGCCATCGACGACGCCAAGGTGCTGGCCATGGTGGTGGAGAACGTCCAGGCCGAGGAGATGATGAGCGGCGTGGAGGGCATCGTGGTGCTGGACCGTACCCCCTTCTATGCCGAGATGGGCGGCCAGGTGGGCGACCACGGCACCATCACCCTGGGCGAGGCCGTGTTCACCGTCCACGACGTGCAGAAGAACAAGGGCGGCAAGTATATGCACTACGGTAAGCTCACCGGGGGCGTGCTGAAAGTGGGCGACACTGTCACCGCCGCCATTGACGTGGAGCGCCGCCAGGCCATCCGCCGTGCTCACTCCGCCACCCACCTGCTGGACGCCGCTCTGAAAAAGGTGCTGGGCGACCACGTGCATCAGGCTGGCTCTTTGGTGGAGCCCGACCGTATCCGCTTCGACTTCACCCACTTCGAGGGCATCTCCGCCGAGGAGCTGGCCCAGGTGGACAAGCTGGTCAACGACGCCATTCTCAACGGCTACCCCGTCATCACCGAGGTGCTCCCCATTGAGGAGGCCAAGCAGAAGGGCGCTGTGGCCATGTTCGGCGAGAAGTACGGCGACGTGGTGCGCGTGGTGGAGATGGGCGACTTCTCCATGGAGTTCTGCGGCGGCACCCACCTGGACAACACCGCCA
>CABPXX010000168.1 GCA_902461475.1 uncultured Eubacteriales bacterium
TACCACTTTTCCTGGAAAGTTAAAGTACTGTGCTCTATTTGTGAAAATTGCTATAGGTATTCACAATCACCGTTTTAATTTGTAGGGAGGAGTATTTCTTATGAAAAAAATTAGTTTTATGTTGGTTATCGCCCTTCTACTGACAGCGATTTCACCTATGGCCTTTGCTAATCAAGCGTCACAATACAACGCCGTACAGCGCAGCTATGCACAACAATACACAATTGAAACTGATATCGAAAGTCTCATGCAAGATGTCAATGGCAATTATGCCATGGTACTTGCTGATGAGAAACCAGGCTCTCAAACATTCATTCCTGTGGGCCGATATGACGTCTTGCTAACCTCCGAAGATTCTGTCAAGAAGTTGCAAAGCATTGAGGGATTGGGGCAAGAGCTAAAAGATGATGTTATTGAGATGGCACAATATGCTCAAACTCATGAAGAATACGATTGCAATACTGTTTCTATTTACTCCCCAGAATTGCTATCTGATTCGAACAATGGTGTATACTATCGGTTTTATGATGGACACAGAATGAAGGTAGAGTTTACTGTAAGTGATTTTAATACACCATTTGCAACTATTGCAAGCGGAAACTCTTTTGAACGAGTGCTGTCATCAATTACAAATGTGGCTCTTGAAAATGGGGTTAGCACCGTGTTGTCAGCCATTTTTGGCCCAGCATCGTCACTCATGCAAGCAATTTATAAAGATGCAGCTGCTACAAACGTCTCTGCTTCTTCGAGCAATATGGTCGAGGTAAAAATACGCGGTAGCCGTGTGAGACAATATACCTTTGGTGAATTGCAGCACATGTCTGGTAACTGGTTGTTGGGTTGTGTATCTTCGAGCGTTACGATTGAAGAGTATGTATTTTCGTACGATTTTTACACATCTGGGGGGAAAAGAAAAGCTGCAGGCGAATTGAATATCCTCAAAAATCAAACAATCAATTCTCAAAACTATACGTCTGGTCATACGAGAACAGCGTGGCTCAATTTGTCTCATCCGTGGGTTGATGAAGGAATTCGAGTAAAGATCGGGAATAAGTACTTTAATCTCACATAAGTAGCCACAATATCAGTAAGTACACACCATAAATACAGCAAAAAGGCGGGGGAGATATAGCAATCATTTCGATAGGAATCCGCTTTTGACAGAAACGGAGGTTCTTATGAAGAAACAAGCGAAAATTGGGCTGGTGCTGGCGGTGTGTATCGTGGTGGTGGCTGTGATTGCTGCCGTGTTCTTCCGGGCCAGGCCCATGCTGGACCCCGCCGAAACGCCCCAGATCCGCTCCATCAGCGTCACCTATGAGAACGGCGGGGAGACCTACGACTGCGATATCTTCCAGGAGGACATTCCCCAGGAGTTGAACGACGATCTGGTGGACCTCTTTCAGGGGGCGGAGATGAGAAACACCCTCTTCCCGCCCAGTATGGTCTACACCGTACAGCCGGACTCTGTGTACATCGGCGTCTGGGTAGGGCTGGACGAGGGGTCCATGCGGGTGAATCTCTCCACCAACTCCGACTACACCTCCGCACAGTTTGGCGACACCCATTACGCCATTGTGGACGGCCAGGGCTTGTACCAGAAGGTGTATGACCTGGTGTCTCCCCTTCTGGCCGAGTATGCTCACAAGAGATAGAACGCCATCCAGCTGTGCTGAACCAATCACCTCCCACGATGCCAAACCCTCCGGGAAATTGTACAATTTCCCGGAGGGTTTTTCTCTCTCGTCCACCCTTGGCCCTAAGGGGTTCATTATGGTATGCTGAACATACAAGAGAAAGCCTGTAAACTGCGCTCAAAAGGCTGCACCAATAAGGAGGGATATCTCATGAAAAAGGCAAGCATACGCAAATCTGCCCTTAAAATTGTGGCGGTGTTGGTGGTCCTGGTGGCGGTGGCCACCGCTGCGTTCTTCCGCTCCAAACCCATGCTGGACCCCGCCGATTCCCCCCGGATTTCCCTCATTACGGCCGACTATGAGAACGGCGGGGAGAGCTACCGCTCTACCATGGAGCAGACGGACATTTCCCAGAACTTGAACAACCAGCTGATTGCCCTCTTTCAAGGGACCCAGATGCGAAATGTCCGTTTCCTGCGCCCCCAGTCCTTCCGCATGGAGCCGGACTCTGTGTATCTCAACGTCTGGGTGGAGACGGACCGCGGGTCCATGCTGGTGAACCTCTCCACCAATTCCGACTACAATTCTGCCCAGTTTGGGGACACCCATTATGCCATTGTGAATGGCGCCGACCTGTACCAGAAGGTGTATGAGCTGCTGTCCCCCCTCCTGGTGGCCCATGGCTCCCCTTGGAGCTCCACAGAGCCGCCCACCCCCACGCCAGCTCCCACGCCCACCATGACCCCGCCGCCGGTAGAGCCAGAGGGCCCGCCCTCCCAGCTGCCAGAGCGGGTATGGTCCTTCACCGACCCGGAACAGGTCAGCCAGGAGCGGTTTTCCTACTCCCAGGCGGAGCAGGACGCCGCTGTGGCTGCGGTGAGAAACGAGCTGGAACAAGAGGCGCAGCAGGAGTATACCATCTCCCTCACCATCGGGGAAATCACCCCCTCTCCCTCTGAGACGGCGCGGCAGTGGAAGCACTATTTCTGCCCGGAGTCTGGAGCGTTTGCCGACTGGACGGAAGAGGATATGCTCACCCGATTTATGGTGGTGACCGCCCAGTATGAGGTTGAGTACGACCACACCAAGACCTTTCTGGATGACGGAACGATCACCCAGAGCTTTATCCTTATCAAAGAGGGCGAAATCTGGTTTGTGAGGGGTAGCTACTTCCCAGTCTAATCTGGCCCTGCATCAAGGAAAACACATTGCCTCAGAGAATTGTTGGAATCCAAACGCCTGTGATCTGCACAAGTAAGGAGGGGTATGAGATGAAACACACGGCAAACACGTGGAAAAAGCCACTGGAAAGGTCTTGTGGCGGTGTGGGTGGTCCTGGTAGCCGTGGCCGCCGCCGCATTCTTCCGTTCCAAACCCATGGTCGACCCCGCTGACACCCTCCAGGTGCGCTCCATCAGCGCCGACTACTGGAAGGGCGGGGAGACCTATCACTGTGACATCTCCCAGGAGAATATTCCCCAGAAATTGAGCCGTGATCTGGTGACTCTCTTTCAGGGGTTCACCATCCGAAACACCCTCTTTCCCCGCCAAAACACCTACACCGTGGAGCCGGACTCGGTGTACATCAGCATCCAGGTGGGGCTGGCTGAGGGGTCCATGCGGGTAAACCTGAGCACCAATTCCGCCTACACATCCGCCCAATTTGGGGACACCCATTACTCCATTGTGGACGGCCAGGACTTGTACCAGAAGGTGTATGATCGGCTGTCCCCCCTCCTGGTGGCCCATGGCTCCCCTGGAGCCCCAGAGGGAGAGCCCAGTCCCACCCCGAGCCAGCTGCCCCAGACGGTGCCCTGGGAGGTACCGGAGCAGCCGTCGGTGTCCTACGAGGAGTATTTTGAGCAGGAGCGGGAGTATGACTTTGAGGACCTGGATTATGCGCGGTTTTACGACCAGTGCGACTTTGAGTATCGGGACGGCGCTCTGTATCTGGTGGACAGCCAAAAAACCGGGGAGGCGCTGTGGAAGGTCTGGGACACGGACAACTTGGAGGTCAAGGCGGTGGACCCGGCGTGGATCTACGGCATCGTAGATGGCAAGACCCTCATCCGCATGGACTACAAAGGGAACCACCAGGAGACCCTCTTTGTGGATGACAGCGGCCTCATTTCCACCATGAACCGGGGCATTTCCGACCCTCTGACTGTGGCGTATACCTATCGCTATGATGGAACGCCTGCGCCTGCCTGCATCCAGAACCCCCTGCCTCTGGCCGACCGCTCGGTGCTGTACTTCTGGGCTGGAGCGGAAGATGGGGACGGGGCGGCCCTGTACCGCCTGTATGTGCACGACGGACACACCGACGTGGTGTACCAGTATACCCAGAAGGAGCTGGAACAGTATCGCTTCCCCGACTGCCCGGAGCTGGAGGGCACCGGGCCCTACTACCGTATTTCTGTGCCGAACCCAGTGTCCAATGTGGAGGTGGGCTGGACTGTGGGGAACCCGGAGTTTTTCCACCGCTTTGACGCAGAGATGCAAAATGAGTATACAAAGGTGACCGATACAGAACTTTTATATGAGAAACCCATGGAATACGGCCTTCCCATGTTGTTTTCCTGCACGAAAAACATGTTGACGGGAGAATTCCAGCAAGTGGAACCCCGGTCCTACTAAAACCCATGAACCCCCAGGAACTCGCCATTTGGCGGGCTCCTGGGGGTCTTTTTTATCGGTGGGGCACCCCCCCGGCGTCCATCCTCT
>CABPXX010000169.1 GCA_902461475.1 uncultured Eubacteriales bacterium
ATATTTCCCTACATAGAGGCTTTTTTGTGCTGTCCGCACAACCTGGGGCAGTTCACTGGCTTTGTGTGGCCTTTTTTCTGACTTGAAATCTTGAAATTCCTACTTGACTTTCATTAGCAGGTCTCTCTGTGCAACTACACCATTCTCACCGCCGCCGCCAACATGACCCCCTCCGGCGTGATGACCATGAACATCGTCCTCACCCTCATCGGCGTGCCCCTGGGCCTGTTCGTGAATTTCCGCTACACCAAGATGGTTTCTCTTGCATCTGAGCAGAAAAACAGCTAATCTATACACAATATCAATTTCAGGTTAAAGATAGGAGCTTTGCTATGAATACTGTTCTCGTGAGAAATGTTGAGATTGGAACTGGGATTCCCAAGATTTGTGTGCCCATCGTGGGCGTGACCAAAGAGGACATCATTTCCGGGGCCAAGACCTTCGACTCCATCCCCGTGGATGTGGTGGAGTGGCGTGTGGACTGGTTCGAGGGCGTGTTCGACTTCTCCCAGGTGCTGGACGTGCTCCAAGGCCTGCGGGAGGCCCTGGGCGAGATTCCCCTGCTGTTCACCTTCCGCACCTCCAAGGAGGGCGGCGAGAAGGCCATTGAGCCCGAGGCCTATGCCCAGCTGAACATTCAGGCCGCCCAGTCCGGGTATGTGGACCTGGTGGACGTGGAGGCCTTCACCGGCGACGAGATCGTCAAGGCCATTATTGAGGGGGCTCACGCCGCCGGGGTGAAGGTGGTGGCCTCCAACCACGACTTCTCCAAGACCCCCGACCAGGCCGACATCGTGGGCCGCCTGCGCAAGATGCAGGACCTGGGCGCCGACATTCCCAAGATCGCCGTGATGCCCCAGAGCAAGAAGGACGTGCTCACCCTGCTGGCCGCCACCGAGGAAATGGCCACCCAGTATGCCGACCGCCCCATCATCACCATGTCCATGTCCGGCACCGGCGTCATCAGCCGCCTGTGCGGCGAGGTGTTCGGCTCCGCCCTCACCTTCGGCGCTGCCAAGAAGGCCTCTGCTCCCGGTCAGATGGGCGTGCACGATCTGAGCACCGTTCTCAATCTGCTCCACGGCGCCCTCTAATTCAAACAACATGCAGTTATGAAGAAGATCTATGAGAAAAGCGATTCGTTGGCTTGATGCAAACCTGGAAGAGTTTATCTTGGTCCTCCTGCTGGTGGCCATGACTGTCATCATGGGCATCCAGGTGTTCTGCCGCTATGCCCTGAGCATGTCTCTGACCTGGTCGGAGGAGCCCGGTATCTCTTCATCTGGTGCGGATTCATCAGCGTCAGCTATTGCAGCAAGAAGTGCCTTTCCATCAAGATCGAGCAGTTCGTCGCCGTCTTCTCCCGCCGGGTCAAAGCCGCCATCAAGGTGGTCAACCACACCTGCGAGCTGATCTTCTTCCTCTTCCTGCTCCCTGCCGCCTACTCCTATATGATGTCTGCGGTAGTCAGCGGCCAAGCCTCTCCGGCCTGTTCGATTCCCATGTATTATGTACAGGCCGCCTCCTTTGTCTCCTTTGTGCTGGTGAGCTTCCGCATTCTCCAGCGCTGGGTCATTGAGTTCCAGGTGGCCCGGGGAAAACCGGTATACGACCCGGCCCACCCCGAGCGCAACATCTCGGAGTCCTTCATTGAGGCCAATACCGAGGCAGGGGATGAAAGCCACCACAAACACACGGATAAGGAGGATGGATAAATGGTCGCACTGCTGTTTTTGATTTTTATCATCTGCCTGGTCATTGCCATCCCTGTGTCCATCTCCCTGGGCATTGCATCCGCGCTGCCCGTTGTGTTTGACCCTTCCTTTACGGTGAGCGCCAAATTCCTCATCCGCTCCATGTTCAGCGGTCTGGACTCCTTCCCCCTGCTGGCCGTGCCCATGTTCGTGCTGTCCGGCATCATCATGGCCAAAGGCGGCATCTCCCGGAAGCTGTTTGACGTGTTCACCTACTTTTTGGGCAACCGCACCGCAGGCATGCCCTGTGCGGTAATCGTCACCTGCCTCTTTTCGGGGCCATCTCCGGCTCCGCCCCGGCCACCGTGGCGGCAGTGGGCAGCATGACCATCCCCATCCTCACCTCCCTGGGCTACGACGTCACCTTCTCCACCGCCATCGTGGCGGTGGCAGGTGGCCTGGGGGTCATCATCCCCCCCAGCATTCCCTTTATTATGTACGGCATGGCCTCGGGAGCATCGGTGAGCGACCTGTTCTTGGCGGGCATTATCCCCGACCTCATGATTGGTCTGCTGCTCATGTGCTACTCCGTGTTCTATTGCCGGAAGCATGGGGAAGATAAGGTGAAAATTCGGGCCGCTGTGGGTCATCTCCACCAAAAGGGTCTCTTCCGAGTCCTGCGGGAGAGCTTCTTTGCCATCCTCAGCCCCATCATCATCCTGGGCTGCATCTACACCGGCGTGGCCTCCCCCACAGAGGCCGCCGTGATCTCGGTGTTTTACGCCCTGTTTATCAGCCTGGTGGTGTATCGCCCCATCCGCATCCGGGACATCTGGGGGATTTTGCAGGAGTCCATCCGCACCTTTACCCCCATTCTCTTCATTCTGGCCACCTCCACCGCGTTCTCCCGGGTGTTGACCCTGATGGAAGTACCTCAGACGGTGAGCGACTTCATCAGCACCCATTTTCACAGCCCCGTGGTGGTACTGCTGGTCATCAACCTGTTCCTGCTCATTGTGGGCATGGTCATGGACACCACCCCCGCCAATCTGATTCTCACCCCCATCCTCCTGCCCGTGGGGCAGGCCTTCGGTATGAATCCCATTCAGTTCGGCGTGGTCATGGTGATCAATCTGGCCATCGGGTTTGTTACACCTCCCATTGGCGTCAACCTCTTCGTGGCCAGCTCGCTGACGGACTTGCCGGTGATGTCCATCGCCAAAAAGTCGTTCCCCATGATCATCTACTTCCTGGTGGCGCTGCTGCTCATCACCTATATCCCAGCCCTTTCCCTGGCCCTCATCTGACACAACGGAGGAGAAATCGGTATGAAATCGTTGAAATTCAGACGCCGCTTGCTGGCCGCCGTCCTGTCAGGAGCCACGTGCCTCTCCCTGTTTCTGTCTGGATGCACCGGAGAGCGGGACACCCGCCCGGTGTGGGTGTTGGCCACTGCCAGCCCTGAGGATACGGTAACCCAGCTGTTTGCTGAGCGGTTTGCCCAGGAGGTGGAGGAGCTCAGCGGCGGAGAAATTCTCATCAAGGTCTACCCCAACTCCACGCTGGGAGGCGACCGGGAGCTGCTGGAGAGCTGCTATGACGGAGACATTCCCTTCCTGGTGCAGAACACCGCCCCACAGGTCACCTTCATGTCCGACCTGGCCGTGTTTGACCTGCCCTGTGTGTTCGACTCTCTGGACGACTGCCGAGCCAAGATGGACGATCCTGACTTCTATCAGTCGGTATGCGATGTGTACACCCAGGGGGGGCTATCACCTGCTGGGCATGGCAGACCAGGGCTTCCGGGTCATGAGCACCAACCGGGCGGTGTACAGCCTGGACGACTTCAAGGGCCAGAAAATCCGCACCATGGAAAATCCCTATCACCTGGATTTCTGGCAGGCCCTGGGGGCTAACCCCACCCCCATGAGCTTCAGCGAGGTTTATATCGGCCTCCAGCAGCACACCATTGACGCCCAGGAGAATCCCTACGAGGTCATCGTCTCCAATCGGCTGTACGAGCAGCAGGACTATATTGTGGAGACCAACCACCTGCCCCACCTCATCTCCCTGATTGTCAACGATGAGCTGTTCCAGAGCTTCTCGGAAGCGGACCAGGCGATTCTCACCCAGGCGGCACAGACTGCCACCCAGTATGCCCGAGAGCAGTCGGACGCCCGTATCTCTCAGCGCATTGACGTCATCGAGGAGAGCGGCACCCAGATCATCACCCTCTCCCAGGAACTCCGGGATGAGATTCGAGAGCGGTGCCAAGGGGTATACGACGCCATTGAACAGGCCATTTCCCCGGAGCTGTATCAAGGGTACACCCAATAAAGAAGAAATGCCCCAGCCAAACGGCCGGGGCTCCCATTTTCATTAACCGTTGCGGCGGCGCTTCTCCACCACAACCACAGCCAGCAGCAGGCTGGCAGCGGCCAGAGCGGAGAGCACGTAGCCCATCATGTGAGCGGTGTCCCAGGTCTGGGGCACGTTGTTCTCGGGCTTCTGGGTGGCTTCCGGCTTCTGCGTGGTCTCGGGTCTGTCGGTCGCCTCAGGCTTATCGGTGGTCTCAGGGGCTCCACCGGCGGTGAGGCCGTCCATGGCGGCGGTGAGTTGCTCCACGGCCTGGTTCA
>CABPXX010000170.1 GCA_902461475.1 uncultured Eubacteriales bacterium
CATGGGGTGCTCCCGGCTGGTCAGGCCCACCACGGAGTAGATCTCTGTACAGGCCAAGGCCTCCTCCCGGGTCAGATCGGGGAGGATGGAGGGCAGGCGCTTGGCCATCATGGACTTGCCCGCCCCGGGGCTGCCTGTCATTAAAATATGGTGTCCGCCGGCGGCGGCCACTTCCAAGGCCCGCTTGGCACCCTCCTGGCCCTTTACGTCGGCAAAGTCCGGCCCGGTGGGCAGCACCTCCGGTGGGGTCCAGGGGGCAGTGGGGGAGAGGGGGACCTCTCCTTTCAGGTGGGCGCACAGTTGCGCCACCGTCTCCACCCCGTAGACCTCCAGCCCCTGGGCCAGGGAGGCCTCGGGGGCGTTGTCGGCGGGGACAAACAGCTGACGGACCCCGCAGCGCACCGCTGCCAGGGCCATGGGAAGAATTCCGGACACCGGACGCAGCGCCCCGGACAGGGACAGCTCCCCCAAAAAGGCGGCGTCGGCGTACCCTTTCATGGACAGCTGGCCGCTGGCGGAGAGAATGCCCAGCAAAATGGGCAGGTCGTACACCGTGCCCACCTTTTTCCGGTCGGCAGGTGCCAGGTTGATGGTGATGCGGGAGACGGGGAAGTCAAAGCCACTGGAGCGAATGGCTGAGCGCACCCGTTCCCGAGACTCCTTCACGGCAGCATCGGGCAAACCCACCACATCAAAGGCGGGTAATCCCCCGGAAAGGGCACATTCTGCCGTGACCGGATATCCATGGATGCCATTGAGGCCCAGGGAGAGCAGATTGCACACCATGGGGTCCCACTCCTCTCGAGAAAAAAGTAACCGAAATCCTTTGATACCTATCATACCACGGGGGTTTGTTGAACGCAAGGAAACTTGTTGGTATCAGGCAAATTTAGGAAAAGTTCTCCATCCGGTCCGAAACGTGAACCTTGGGCGAGACGGCCTGTCTCGGCGCTTGTCGGGGTGGAGAATTTGGTCATTTCATAGTTGTACGGTATGACCACCCAAGGTTGGGTAAGTTTGGCGGCTGCGCGGGCTTCCAGCGCACCCTTTGTCCGTGAGAGGGCGACAGAGCATTTGATAAAAAAGTAACAAAAAATCTTTTTTTCTATGATACCGCCCAGATTTGCCCGGTGCAAGGTATCTGATTTGAAACGGAAGGGGAGAGGGCGGATGGTGTGTGAGAATTTACAAGAAAAAATGGAATTATTCATTGAATTTATAGGAGAAATGTGGTAGACTGAGGTGTATTCGGAATTCAGATGCCTCAGCGCTCTTTGCTGAGAAGCAAAAGGAGGAAACGAAAATGGCACGTAAGTTCAAAACTATGGACGGCAACACCGCTGCCGCTCACGTGTCCTACGCATTCACAGAGGTTGCGGGTATTTACCCCATCACTCCGTCCAGCCCCATGGCTGACAATGTGGATCAGTGGGCCGCTGCTGGCCGGAAGAATATCTTCGGCCAGACCGTGAAGGTTGTGGAGATGCAGTCCGAGGCCGGCGCTGCCGGTACCGTCCACGGCTCTCTGGCCGCTGGCGCCCTGACCACCACCTACACCGCGTCTCAGGGTCTGCTGCTGATGATCCCCAACATGTACAAGATTGCCGGTGAGCTGCTGCCCACCGTGTTCCATGTCTCCGCCCGTACTGTGGCCAGCCATGCTCTGAACATCTTTGGTGATCACTCCGACGTTATGGCCTGCCGTCAGACCGGCTTTGCCATGCTGTGTGAGTCCAACCCCCAGGAGGTCATGGACCTGTCTGCTGTGGCTCACCTGGCTACCCTGAAGAGCCGCGTCCCCTTCATCAACTTCTTCGATGGCTTCCGTACCTCTCACGAGATCCAGAAGGTCGCCGTTTGGGACTACGAGGATCTGGCCGAGATGTGCGATATGGACGCTGTGGCCGCTTTCCGCGCCCGCGCTCTCAACCCCGATCACCCCGTGATGCGCGGTTCTCACGAGAACGGCGACATCTTCTTCCAGCACCGTGAGGCCTCCAACGCCTACTATGACGCCGTCCCCGAGATTGTTGAGGAGTACATGGGCAAGGTCAACGAGAAGCTGGGCACCAACTATCAGCTGTTTAACTACTACGGCGCTGCCGACGCTGACCGCGTCATCATCGCCATGGGCTCCATCTGCGATGTGGCCGAGGAAGTCATCGACTACCTGAACGCTCACGGCGAGAAGGTGGGTCTGGTGAAGGTCCGTCTGTATCGTCCTTTCCGTGCCGACAAGCTGCTGGCTGCCATCCCCGCCACCTGCAAGCACATTGCTGTGCTGGACCGCACCAAGGAGCCCGGCGCTCAGGGCGAGCCTCTGTACCTGGACGTTGTCACCGCTCTGGCCAACGGCGGCCGCACCGACATCAATGTCATCGGTGGTCGTTACGGTCTGGGCTCCAAGGACACTCCCCCCGCCAGCGTGTTCGCTGTGTATGAGGAGCTGACCAAGGCTGAGCCCAAGCGTCTGTTCACTCTGGGCATCAAGGACGACGTGACTCACCTGTCCCTGGAGGAGAAGCCCTCTCCCAACACCGCTGCCGAGGGCACCATCGAGTGCAAGTTCTGGGGTCTGGGCGGCGACGGTACCGTGGGCGCCAACAAGAACTCCATCAAGATCATCGGCGACCACACCGACAAGAACGTGCAGGCTTACTTCCAGTACGACTCCAAGAAGACTGGCGGCGTGACCATTTCCCACCTGCGCTTCGGCGACAAGGCCATCCGCAGCCCCTACTACATCAACAAGGCTGACTTCGTGGCCTGCCACGTGCCCAGCTACATCACCAAGGGCTTCCCCATCGTCCGTGACGTGAAGCCCGGCGGCGTGTTCCTGGTCAACTGCCAGTGGAACTTCGACGAACTCAATCACCACCTGGATGCCGCTTCCAAGCGCTACATCGCTCAGAACAACATCCAGCTGTACATGATCAACGCCATCGACCTGGCCATCGAGATCGGTATGGGCAAGCGCACCAACACCATTCTCCAGTCTGCCTTCTTCGCTCTGGCCAACGTCATGCCCCAGGAGGACGGCATCCGCTACATGAAGGAAGCTGCCACCAAGTCCTACCTGAAGAAGGGCCAGGACGTGGTTGACATGAACCACAAGGCCATCGACCTGGGCGCCACCGCCTTCGTCAAGGTGGACGTGCCCGCCGACTGGGCTACCGCTGAGGACGCTCCCGCTGCCCACAACTACGAGGGCAAGGCTGAGCTGGTGGCTCAGGTGGAGAACATCATGGAGCCCGTCAACAAGATGGACGGCGACTCCCTGCCCGTCTCCAAGTTTGTCGATTGCGTGGACGGCACCTTCCAGCAGGGCGCTTCCGCTTACGAGAAGCGCGGCGTGGCCGTCACCGTGCCCGCCTGGAACGAGAGCACCTGTGTCCAGTGTAACCAGTGCTCCTATGTCTGCCCCCACGCCACCATCCGTCCCTTCGCTCTGACCGAGGAAGAGGCTGGCGCCGCTCCCGCCGGTTCCCAGATCGTGGACATCAAGGCTGGCGCTGGCAAGGGCAAGTATAAGTACTCCCTGGCCGTGTCCGCTCTGGATTGTATGGGCTGCGCCGTGTGCGTGGGCGTGTGTCCCACCAAGAGCCTGACCATGGTGCCCATGGAGCAGATGCTGTCCAAGCAGCCTGCCTTCGACTACATGGTCGCCAAGGTTGCTCCCAAGAAGGACATGGAGTCCGTGGCCAACGTCAAGGACAGCCAGATCAAGCAGCCCCTGCTGGAGTTCTCTGGCTCCTGCGCCGGCTGTGCCGAGACCTCCTATGCCCGTCTGGTCACTCAGGTCTGCGGCGATCGTATGTATGTCTCCAACGCCACCGGTTGTTCCTCCATCTGGGGCGGCCCCGCTGCTACCTCTCCCTACTGCACCAACGCCGAGGGCAAGGGTCCCGCTTGGGCCAACTCCCTGTTCGAGGACAACGCCGAGCACGGTCTGGGTATGCTGGTTGGTGTCAAGCAGCGTCGTGAGAAGCTGGTTGAGGTCGTCACCGGTCTGACCACCGCCGACTGCGCCAGCGACGAGCTGAAGGCTGCTGCCGCTGAGTGGCTGGCCAAGCGCGACGAGGGCGAGGGTTCCAAGGAGCCTTCCGCCAAGCTGCTGGAGCTGTGCAAGTCCTGCGACTGCGACGCTTGCCGTCAGGTTGTGGAGATGTCCGACCTGCTGGTGAAGAAGTCCGTGTGGATCTTCGGCGGCGACGGCTGGGCTTACGACATCGGTTACGGCGGTCTGGACCACGTCCTGGCTTCCGGCGAGGATGTCAACG